>JBFGUQ010000211.1:0-5256 GCA_041565515.1 Rhodocyclaceae bacterium
ACACTCCGCTGGACGAGGCGCTGATGGCCGAGGCGGCGGCATGCCTCGTCGGTCGTCACGACTTTTCCGCCTTTCGCGCAGCAGGCTGTCAGTCGAAGACGCCTGTGCGCCTCATGCACGAGGTCGCGGTCGCCCGTTCGGGCGATTACCTGATCTTCGACTTCCGCGCCAACGGCTTTCTCCACCATATGGTGCGCAACCTCGTCGGGGCGCTGGTGTACGTGGGCAAGGGGCGCTATCCGCCACAGTGGCTGGAACAGGCGCTGGCCGCGCGCGACCGCAGTCTGGCGGCGCCGACCTTCACGCCGCACGGGCTCTACCTGTGCGGTGTGCGATACCCCGCACGCTGGCCGCTGCCAGGGGATGGGCGTATCATCGCGCTGCCTCGGCTTCCCCTCGTCTGAATGTCCCGTACCCGGATCAAAATCTGCGGTCTCACCCGGCCGGAAGACGTGCGCGCGGCGGTCGCTGCCGGCGCCGACGCGGTCGGCCTGGTGTTCTATCCGCCCAGCCCGCGCGCGCTCAGTTTCGACCGCGCAGCCGAACTGGTGGCGCTGCTTCCGCCTTTCGTCACCGCGGTCGGCCTGTTCGTCAATCCTGCGCCGTCCTTCGTCGCCGAGGCCTGCGCGCGCGTGCCGCTGCAACTACTGCAGTTCCATGGCGACGAAACCGATGCCGAGTGCGCGCGCCACGGGCTGCCCTGGATCAAGGCCGCGCGGATGCGGCCGGGGGTCGATCTGGTAGAATTTGCAGCTTCGCATCCGGGGGCCCGCGGCATCCTGCTCGACGCATTCGTCGAGGGCTACGGCGGCGGAGGCAAGGTCTTTGACTGGTCGCTGATTCCGGCCGGACTCGACCGACCGATCATCCTGTCCGGGGGGCTCGACGTCGCCAACGTCGCTGACGCGGTCCGGCATGTCCGGCCGTGGGCGGTCGACGTTTCGAGCGGGGTCGAATTTGCGAAGGGAATCAAGGACGCGGCGAAGATCGCCGCGTTCGTTGCTGGAGTTCGAAATGCAGATGGCTGATGCCACTTACCAGTTTCCCGATGCCCGCGGGCACTTCGGCCCTTACGGCGGGGTTTTCGTCTCTGAGACCCTGATGCCGGCGCTGACCGAGCTGCGCGAGACCTATGCGGCGTGCCAGAACGATCCGGAGTTCATCGCCGAGTTCGAATACGAACTCAGGCATTACGTGGGTCGACCCAGCCCAATCTACCATGCCAGGCGCTGGTCGGATCTGCTCGGTGGGGCACAGATCTACCTGAAGCGCGAAGACCTCAATCACACCGGCGCCCACAAGGTCAACAACTGCATCGGCCAGGCACTGGTTGCCCGCCGCATGGGCAAGCCGCGCGTGATCGCCGAAACGGGGGCGGGTCAGCACGGCGTCGCCACCGCCACGGTTGCGGCACGCTACGGCATGGAGTGCGTGGTCTACATGGGCTCCGAGGACGTGAAGCGCCAGGCCGCCAACGTCTATCGCATGAAACTGCTGGGCGCCACCGTGGTGCCGGTCGAATCCGGCTCGAAGACCCTCAAGGATGCGCTCAACGAGGCGATGCGCGACTGGGTGACCAACGTCGGCAACACCTTCTACATCATCGGCACCGTCGCCGGCCCGCATCCCTATCCGATGATGGTGCGCGACTTCCAGACCGTGATCGGCAAGGAGTGCCTGGTACAGATGCCCGAGCTCGCGGGTCGCCAGCCTGACTACGTCATCGCCTGCGTCGGCGGCGGCTCCAATGCAATCGGAATCTTCCATCCCTACATCGACGTGCCGGGCGTGAAGCTCGTCGGCGTCGAGGCGGCCGGCGAAGGCATCGAAACCGGACGCCATGCCGCACCATTGACGGCGAATTCGGGCGTCGGCGTGCTGCATGGCAACCGCACCTACCTGATGCAGAACGAGGACGGCCAGATCATCGAGACGCACTCGATCTCCGCCGGCCTCGATTACCCCGGCGTCGGGCCCGAGCATGCCTGGCTGAAGGATTCCTCGCGTGCCGAGTACGTCGGCGTGACCGATGCGGAAGCGCTGCAGGCCTTTCACGATCTTTGCCGCTTCGAGGGCATCATCCCGGCGCTCGAGTCCGCGCACGCGCTTGCACACGCGGCCAGGCTCGCGCCGACGCTGCCGAAGGACCGTATCCTGCTGGTCAATCTCTCCGGCCGGGGCGACAAGGACATGCACACCGTAGCCGAGCGTTCCGGCATCCAGTTCTGAACCTTTCCCGGGCCGCATTGCGGCCCGCTGTGATTCCTAAATGTCGAAAATCCAGTCCACTTTCCAGCGCTTGCAAGCCTCCGGCCGCCGTGCGCTGATTCCCTTCATGACCGCCGGCTTTCCCGAACCCGAGCTCACGCTGCCGCTGATGCGTGCCCTGGTGGCCGGAGGCGCCGACATCATCGAGCTCGGCGTGCCGTTCTCCGACCCGATGGCGGATGGCCCAACCGTTCAGCGTGCCTCGGAATGCGCACTGGCAAAGGGCATGAGCCTGCGCAAGGTGTTCGACATCGTGCGCGCCTTCCGCGCCGAGGATGCGGAGACGCCGGTCGTCCTGATGGGCTATGCCAATCCGGTCGAGGCGATGGGCGCCGAGCGTTTCGTCGCCGACGCCCGCGCGGCCGGGGTCGACGGCGTACTGATCGTCGATTACCCGCCGGAGGAGTGCGAGAGCTTTGCCGCCAGCGCCAAGGCGGCCGGCCTCGACCCGATCTTCCTGCTCGCGCCGACCTCCACCGAGCAGCGCTTCGCCGATGTGGCCAAAGCGGGCAGCGGCTACATCTACTACGTCTCGCTCAAGGGCGTGACCGGTGCCGGCAACCTCGACTTCGACGAGATCGCTCGCCGCCTGCCGCAGATTCGCGCGGTCGTCGGCATGCCCGTCGGCGTCGGATTCGGCATTCGCGACGCCGCCAGCGCGCAGCGCATCGGCGCCGTGGCCGACGCGGTGGTGATCGGCAGTCGCATCATCGAAGAGATTGAACGCAGTCCCAGGGCCGCAGTGGAGGCCAACGTGACCGCCTTCCTGCGCGGTATCCGCGAGGCCCTGGACGCCCTCGAACCCCAGCAAGGAGCGACGCGATGAGCTGGTTGCAGAAGCTGCTACCGCCCAAGATCAACCGCAGCGAATCGACTGCGCGCAACAAGTCGATTCCGGAAGGCCTGTGGAGCAAGTGCGGGTCGTGCGAGGCGGTGCTCTACCGCTCCGACCTCGAGACCAATCAGGGCGTCTGCCCCAAGTGCGGCCATCACCAGCGCCTGCGGGCGCGCCAGCGGCTCGATCTGCTGCTCGATACGGAAGGGCGATCCGAGATCGGGCAGGAGGTGGTGCCGGTCGACGTGCTCAAGTTCAAGGACTCGCGAAAATACACCGAGCGGCTGTCCGCCGCGGTGTCGGACACCGGCGAGGCCGACGCGATGGTGGTGATGCAGGGTGCCATCCTCACCGTACCGGTGGTCGTGGCCTGTTTCGAGTTCGAGTTCCTCGGCGGGTCGATGGGGTCGGTCGTCGGTGAGCGCTTCGTACGCGGTGCGCGCGCGGCGCTGGAGCAGCGCCTGCCCTTCATCTGCATCACAGCCTCGGGCGGTGCCCGCATGCAGGAGGGCCTTTTCTCGCTGATGCAGATGGCCAAGACGACGGCTGCGATCACGCAGCTGGCCGAGCGCAAGCTGCCGTTCATCACCCTGCTCACCGACCCGACCATGGGCGGCGTCTCAGCCAGCTTCGCCTTCATGGGCGATGTCGTCCTCGCCGAACCGGGGGCGCTGATAGGCTTTGCCGGCCCGCGGGTGATCGAACAGACCGTGCGCGAGAAGCTGCCCGAAGGTTTCCAGCGTTCCGAGTTCCTGCTCGAGAAGGGCGCGATCGACATGATCGTCGATCGTCGCGAGATGCGCGAAAGGCTGGCCGAACTGCTGACCCTGCTGACCCGGCAACCTTCGGCCAGGGTGACCTGATGTCCGTCGTGGCTGAACAGGCCTTGCTGCCGCGGGCGCTGGACGGCTGGCTGGCGCTGCTCGAGGCGCGTCACGCGCAGACGATCCGCCTCGGGCTCGATCGCGTACAGAAGGTGCGTGCGGCGCTCGGTCCCGACCCGGACGCGGTGCTCATCACCGTCGGCGGGACGAACGGCAAGGGCTCGTCGTGCGCGATGCTCGAGGCCATCCTGCTCGCCGAGGGCTATCGCGTGGGCTGCTATACCTCGCCGCACCTCCTGCGCTACAACGAGCGCGTGCGCATCGACGGCCGTGATGCGAGCGACGAGCAACTCGTCGCGGGCTTCGCCGCGGTCGAGGCGGTGCGCGGCGACACCCCGCTCACCTATTTCGAGCATGGCACGCTGGCCGCGTGGGAGGTGTTCCGGGCCGCGGCGCTCGACGTGATCGTCCTCGAGGTCGGCCTCGGCGGGCGGCTCGACGCCGTCAATGTGTTCGATGCCGACTGCTCGATCGTCACCAGCGTGGCGATGGACCACATGGACTTCCTCGGCGACACGCGCGAGGCGATCGGCTTCGAAAAGGCGGGCATCTTTCGCGCCGGTCACCCCGCGGTGTGCGGCGATCCGCAGCCGCCCGCATCGCTGCTGGCGCATGCAGAGGCGATCGGCGCCGAGCTGTGGATCAGCGGCCGGGATTTCGGCTTCGGCGGTGATCGCCAGCAGTGGGGCTACTGGCGCTATGCCGCGCCGCTTGCGCAAGGCGCGCTGGTGAAGCGTGGCGGACTGGCCTACCCGGCGCTGCGCGGGGCGAACCAGTTGCTCAATGCCGCGGCGGTCATCACCGCCCTCGACACCTTGCGTGCGCAGGTGCCGGTGTCGATGCAGGCGATCCGCGAGGGTCTGATGCTGGTCGATGTCCCGGGTCGCTTCCAGGTATTGCCCGGGCGGCCCGCCGTCGTCCTCGACGTCGCCCACAACCCCCAGTCTGCCGGCGTGCTGTCCGAGAACCTCGGCAGCATGGGCTTCTTTCCGGAGACCTGGGCCGTGTTCGGCATGCTTGCCGACAAGGACGTCGAGGGAGTGGTCGAACGCATGGCCGGGCGGGTCGATCACTGGCTACTGGCCGGTTTGCCCGGCCCGCGCGGACTTTCCGCCGAGGACCTCGCCGTGCGCCTGCGTGCGGCCGGTGCCAGCGGAGACATCCGCTGCTTCGCTTCGCCGTCCGACGCGTTTGTTGCGGCGCAACAAGACGTTGCCGAGGGTGATAGAATCGTCGCTTTCGGATCTTTCCTGACGGTGGCGGACGTGC
>JBFGUQ010000212.1:0-5238 GCA_041565515.1 Rhodocyclaceae bacterium
CTTCACCGAGATGGTCAATGGCGAACTCGGGCGCGTGCGCCGGCACCACTCCGAGGCGGCACTGCTGCTGATGGACCTCGATCATTTCAAGCGCGTCAACGACACGCGTGGTCATGCGGCGGGGGACGAAGTCCTGCGCCACTTCTCGGCGCTGATCGGCTCGCGCTTGCGCGACGGCGACATCTTTGCGCGCCTTGGCGGCGAGGAGTTCGCGATTCTGCTGCCTTGTGTGGATGCAGTCGGGGCGATGCGCGCAGCCGACCGCTTCCGTCGCATGATCGTCGACAATCCGGCCTCCGTGCAGTCCGGACCGGTGCCGTTCTCGGTCAGCATCGGCGTATCGATGCTGCTGGCCGACGACGAGGGCTTCGACAGCGTCTTCGCGCGTGCCGATGAGGCCCTCTACGCGGCCAAGCACGGTGGTCGCAATCGAGCCGTGCTGTCGTCGCCAAAGAGCACGAGCGCAGGCTCCGCGCCCGAGAGCGGGGAGCCTGCGGTGACTTCCGGGCCGGCATGAGGCCTTCATGCCGGCAAGCCGCTCAGCGGTAGCCGGCGCGATCGTAGATCTTCTGCGCGTCGGCCACGCCCTTTGCCAGGTCGCCTATCGGCAGTGAGTCGGCCTTAAAGCTGCCGAGCTTCTCGAGCGCGGCGTTGTCGACCTTGACGCCCTGTACCACCGGCCATTCGTTGTTGCCGTTGGCGAAGTAGCCCTGGGCCTCGTCCGAGGCCAGATATTCGAGGAACTTCACCGCCGCGTCCTTGTTCGGCGCGTGCCTGAGCATGCCGGCGCCCGACACGTTGATGTGGGTGCCCCAGCTTTGCTGGTTCGGCCACACCGCCGTGATTTTCGCCACGGCGGCCTGGTCGTCGGCCTTGTCCGAGTTCATCAGGCGGGCGAGATAGTAGCTGTTGGCGATCGCCACGCCGCATTCGCCGGCGGCCACGGCGCGGATCTGATCGGTATCGCCGCCCTTCGGCGCACGCGCGAAGTTCGACACCACCCCGGCCGCCCACTGCTCGGTCTTTTCCGCCCCGTTGTGCTGGATCAGGGCCGCGCCGAGCGAGAGGTTGTAGGGGTGGCTGCCCGAGCGGGTGCATACCTTGCCCTTCAGAGCCGGGTCGGCGAGTTGCTCGTAGGTCTGCACCTGCTCGGCCTTGACCAGTTCGGGGTTATAGACGATGACGCGTGCCCGGGTCGAATAGGAGAACCAGTTCGCCGTCCGCAGGTGTGCAGGGATGCGCGCTTCGAGCGTCGCAGACTTGACCGGGGCGAATATGCCGAGGTCGTCGGCCTTGGCAAGCCGGGAGGCGTCCACCGTGATGAGCACGTCCGCCGGACTGTTCGCGCCCTCGTTGCGGATGCGCTCGAGCAGTTCGTCCTCCTTCGCCTCGATGCGGTTGATCTTTATCCCGGTCTGCTTGGTGAAGTTGCCGTAAAGCGCTTCGTCCGTCTGGTAGTGGCGGGCGGAGTAGATGTTGAGTTCGGAGTCCGCTGCGAGCGCGCCCGTGGTGGTGACGCCGAGGCAGGACAAGAGCGCGGTGGCGAGGGTTTTCTTCATCATGTTTTCGTGGCCTTTGAGTTCGAAGGAGGTCATCAGTGAGTCCGGCGAGAATAGTAACGAGAAGAATTCGCAGTTGCAAACAGTTCTTGTTGAGGGCAGGATGCTATTGCGAATCGTTCGCATAAAGGAGAACTGCATGAACGCACTGGTCGTCGGCGCCGATCGGCTCGGCAACATACCGGAGGTGCTCGGGAATTTCGGCATCCGCATCGCGGCCCATGTGAGCGGGCGCGACAGTGCGCACCAGCGCCGCTCGGCGGCTCTGCCGGCGGGTATCGAAATCGTGATCCTGTTCACCGATTTCCTCGGCCACAACGTGATGCAGCGCTTCCGCGAGGCGGCGAGCCGCCAGGGCGCGACGCTGGTCTGTTGTCGCCGCTCGGTATGTGCCCTGCAACAGGCGCTGGGACGCAGGATGCAGGAGCGCTGCGCGGTGTGCAGCGAGTCGTGCAAGCGGCGTCGGGGCCGGGCCGATCGCTGAGCGGGCCCGGGAGGCGGTGCGGGGTGGTCGATGCGGCAGTGCGGGGCCGGCGCTCGCGGTGGTGCCGCGATTCGTCAGCGCACGGAGAACGCCGTCGTCGCGCCCCCGTCGTCGCCTTCGTCCAGCATGCGGCGGGCCCCGTTGAATCGCTGCGACCAGTATCGCGTGCCCATGCTCTCCACGCGCACCTTGCCGCCGCCGGAGGGGGCATGGACGAACTTGCCGTCGCCCAGATAGATGCCGACGTGCGAGAAGGCGCGGCGCATGGTGTTGAAGAAGACGAGGTCGCCCGGCTTCAGCTCCTGGCGACCGATCTTCTCGCCCAGGGTCGCCATCTCGTGCGCCGTCCGGGGCAGGTCGAGGCCGACCGCGTTGCGGAACACGTTCAGGACCAGTCCGCTGCAGTCCAGACCGGTTTCGGGGGAGGTGCCGCCGAAGCGATAACGAATGCCGAGATAGGCGAGCGCTTGATCGACGAGTTGCCCCGCCGCGTCGGTGTAGGTGTCGAACGCCGACATCGACTGCTCCGGTGCGCCGGCCGTCGTGGATTCGTACGCGTGCGCTGCCAGGGTGTGCGACACCGCGGCAGTGAGCAACAGGGGAAGAAGAACGCGACGAATCTTCATTTTGCGGGAATATACGCAGGCGTATGGTTCCTGTAAACAAAGACTTGGCGGCACTGCGGCATTTTCCCGACGCCGTGTGCGATTGTGCCGGTGCGACCGGATGGGGAAAGGGGTCAGACCTTGCGCCAGTATTGCCGGTATGTGCGTTCGAGCTCGGCGAGGGCGCGCACGCTGGTCGTTCCCTGGGCGAGGGCACGGGCCTGCGCCGCCAGGAACAGCTGGGCGATCGCCCAGGCGTCGCCAAGGGCATGGTGGCGCTGGAAAGTCTCGATCTCGAAAGCAGCCATCCAGTCGGCCAGACGGGCGGGTTTCTCGAGCTTTTCCGGGAACAGCGCCGGCAGCACCCAGTAGAGGTCGAGACACGAGATCTGCAGTTCGATACCGAGGTGGTCGGCGAGCGCACGTTCGAGCATCCCGCGGTTGAACGGGGCGTTGAACATCACTGCCGGGCCCTTGCCCGCCAGCTCGAGCAGCCCGGCGAGGCTCGAAGCCGGCGAGGGTTCGAGGGCGGCGTAATAGCTGTCCCGCGTCGAGATGAGCCCGCTGTCGACCACGATCGCGGCCACGGCGAGCAGGCGATCCTTGTCCAGATCGAGACCGGTCGCCTCCGTATTGAGCACGACGTAGCGGGTTTCGAAATGTGCCCGCGCGAGGTCGGGCTCGGGAAGGGATTCCCAGCGCTGCAGCACGGAGGCCGCTGCGGGGTCGCGGCCCTGTGATGTGCCGCGGCCGGGCAGGATTCGCGAGAGCCACGTACTCATAGCTGGTAATCGAGCTTGAGCCGCAGTTGCAGTTTGCGCGCCTGGCGGAAGGCTTCCTTGAGAATGCGTCGATCGAGTTCGTTGAGCGATTCGGGGTTGATCTTGTTGTCGCCCGGCGCATCGTGCTCGGAGTCGAGGTGCTGGGAGCGCAGCCGCAACAACTGGATGAAGTGGAAACCGTCGATGATCGCGGCCACTTCCTCGGCCGCCACGCCCATCTTCTTGCTGGCCTGGCGCAGGCGCTGCACGGTGCTGCTCGAATCGACGCCCATGCGCAGGGCGAGGATGCGTGCCGCGTCCACGAACAGGCGCGCGCCCGACTTCTTGAGGTCGATCGTGCCATCGTCCTCGAGGACGAAGTCACGGATGCGGCCCAGCGGCGGCGTGACCGTCAGGGCGTTGACCGCCATCATGCGCTGGAAGCTCGAGTTACCCTTGGCCGTCTTGTTGAGCCATGCGCGCAGTCGGTCGCCGAGACGGGTGTTGCCGTAAAGCACGCGGAAATCGAAGAAGATCGAGGCGTTGAGCAGCGCCTGGGGGTCCGGCTCGCGGATCCAGTCGGCGAAGCGCGACTTCCACTGGTCGAGCGTCAGGCACAGGTCGGGATTGCTCGCCATGATGTTGCCCTTGCACAGCGGGAAACCGCACTCGGCAAGGTGCTGATTGACCTCCTTGGCGAATGCGATCAGCCGCAGCCGAATCGGCTCGGCCGCACGCAGTTCGGGGCACTGCCAGACGATGCCGTTGTCCTGGTCCGTGGACAGGGTCTGCTCGTGCCGCCCCTCCGAGCCGAACGCAATCCAGCCGAAATCGATGTCCCGGAGGTCGTGGCGTTCGCGCGCGAGTTCGATGATGCGACGGGTCAGGGCGTCGTTGAGCGCGGAGATGAACTGGGTGAGCTGCTCCGCGCCGATGCCCTGTGCGATCAGGTTGAGGGCGAGCTGGCGGATATCGGTACTCGCCCGCTTCAGCGCGTCGATGTCGCCGGCGTTTTCGATGCCGGCACGGATCTGGCGCAGGCTGATGCGCTGCAAGGAAAAGAGGTCGCGTTCCGAGACCACGCCCTCGAGGCGGCCCTCCGCGTCGACCACCAGCAGGTGGCGGACGCCATGGGTCGCCATCTCGAGCGCGGCATCGTAGGCGGATGCCGCGGCTGGCAACTGGTGCGGGTTCGCCGTCATCAACGCGCTGATCGGCTGTGCGAGGTCGAAGGCGGCGAGGATCACGCGCGGCAAGAGGTCGCTCTGCGTGAGGATGCCGACCGGGCGACGGTCCTCATCGGCCACCACCATGCAGCCGATATGCATCTCGTCCATCTTCTCGAGTGCGGCGCGGGTGGAGGTGTCGGGCGACACGAAGACCGGATCCTGCTTGACGAGCTGGCCCAGCGGTGTCGTCATCGTCTGCTGCTCGGCCGCACGATGCGAAAAAGTCGTCTGCAACTGCTGGCGGGACTGGTTGAGCAGGCTGGCGATGTACTGCGTGCAGAACAGGTGGAAGACCGGGCTCATCTGCATCAACTGCAGGAAGTCGTCGACGCCGATCTGGAAGCAGAAGCTGTCTTCGACCGCCACGTAGGCGTTGGTCGAGGGACGCTGGGCCGAAACGGCGCCGATCGGGAAGCACTCGCCGGGCCCCATCGTCATGCTGGCGTATTCGGTGACGGTGGTCGCGCCGGACTGGCGCGCCTGGACCTTGCCGCGCTGGACGATGAAGAAGTGGCTTGGCCGGCCCATTGCCGGGGTCAGGATCTCGCTGCCGCGGGCGTGAAAGGCAAGCACGGCGCGTTCGGCGAGGAAGGCCAGCGC
>JBFGUQ010000213.1:0-5213 GCA_041565515.1 Rhodocyclaceae bacterium
GCCCTGTCGACCGCCGACCTTGCGGTCATCGGCCCGCAGTTCATCGCGCCGCTGCTCGCACCGGCCAGCGCCGAGCGCCTGCGTTTTGCCGGTAGCATGAGCGCAGGCCTTCGTTTCGAGGACGGCGTGCTCACCGCGCTCGACGCGGTCTTCGACGAAGCCGGCTTCAGCCTCGCCGGTGCCGCTACGGGCGGGGCGCAGCTTGCGCTCGGGCCGGTCAGCGGACATCTGCCATGGCGACGCGATGGTTCCGTGACGGCTTCGCTGCGGGTCGAAGGCGGCCGCTGGGAAAAGCTCTCGCTCGGCGCGTTTGCGCTGGAGGCGCGCGTCGAGCGCGACACGATCGTTGTGGCGCGCAGCCGGATTCCACTCCTCGATGGCGCCGTCGTGGTCGACGAACTCATGCTGAGGCGCGAGGCCGGGGGCTGGTCCGGGCGCGGCAGCGCCACTGTCGAGCCGATTTCCATGCCGCTGCTCACCGACGCGCTCGGTCTGCCGATCATGGCGGGCGTCTTGTCGGCATCGATACCCGGTCTGCGGGTAGCGCCGGGCGAGGTCGCCCTCGACGGCGCACTGGTGGCCTCGGTGTTCGACGGTTATCTGCGCGCCACAGGCGTGCGCCTGCTGGAGCCCTTCGGCGTCGCGTCGCACCTGGCGGCCGAGCTCGAATTGCGCCACATCGACCTGGCTCAACTCACCGACACCTTCAGCTTCGGCAGCATCACCGGCTTTGCCGACGCCGATGTACGCGGACTCGAGCTCGTGCGCTGGCGACCGGTTCGTTTCGACGCCCGCATCGGCAGCAGCCCCGGGCGTTACCGCAAACGAATCAGCCAGCGCGCGGTGCAGAACATCAGCGCACTGGGCGGTGCCGGCGCAGTGGCGGCCTTGCAGCGTGGGCTGCTCGGCCTGTTCGACACCTTCGGCTACAGCGAGATCGGCCTGCGTTGCATGCTCGCCAACGATGTATGCGTGATGAGCGGCATCGAAGGCGCGGATCGAGCCGACGGCAGCTTTGCCATCGTCAAGGGCGGCGGCCTGCCGGCCCTGGATGTCATCGGCTACAATCGTCGCGTCGACTGGAAGGAACTGATCGGCCGGCTGCAGCGGGTGATCGAGGGCAACGTGGCGCCTGTGACGCGCTAGCGACGCGCCGTGGCTGCAGCCCCATTCCGGAGAATGCCATGTCCCCGCTCGTGCACAAGTCAATTGCCATCGTCCTGCTGCTGGCCGTGTCCGCCTGCGTGACGATCAACATCTACTTTCCTGCGGCGGCGGCGGAGAAGGCCGCCGACCGCATCATCGACGAGGTCTGGCAGTTGCGCGAGGGCGAGTCCTCGTCGCCGACCCCGCCCAAGAAGGAAGGAGCCAGTCAATGAACCCGACCCGATGGATCGCAGCCTTGCTCGTGACCCTTTCCTCGTTTGCGTTCGCGCAGGGCAATCTCGAGATCGATTCGCCGGCAATTGGCGCCCTCAAGAGCTCGATGCAGCAGCGTCATGCCCGGCTCGAGCCGCTCTACGCAGCAGGGGCGGTCGGTCAGGCGAGCGATGGCACCGTCGCACTGCGTGATGCCTCGAGTGTCCCGCTGGCACAGCGCGGGCAGGTCAACAGCCTGATCGCGGCCGAGAACGCGGACCGTCTCGCGCTCTATCGCGAAATCGCCCGTGCCAACGGCCATCCGGAATGGGAGGCCGACGTGCGCAGCACCTTCGCCCAACGCTGGGTCGATCGGGCGCAGTCGGGCTGGTGGGTGCAGAAAGGCGGGGCGTGGGTGAAGAAGTGATGCCGGTCCTCGTTTTCGACATCGAAACCATCCCCGACGTCGCCGGCATCCGCCGCATCGACGATCTGCCGGACGAGCTCTCGGATTTCGAGGTGGCCGAACTGGCGTTTCAGCAGCGGCGGGCCGTCAGCGGCAACGACTTCCTGCAGCATCATCTGCAGCGGGTGGTGACGATCTCGTGCGTGCTGCGCGATGCGAGCCATTTCCGCGTGTTTTCCCTGTCCGAGCCCGATGCCGCGGAGGGCGAGATCATCCAGCGCTTCTTCGACGGCATCGAGCGCTACACGCCGCAGATCGTGTCCTGGAACGGCGGCGGCTTCGACCTGCCGGTGCTGCACTATCGCGGCATGCTCCATGGCGTGGCGGCGCCGCGCTACTGGGATCAGGGCGAGGGGGACTACGCCGATTCGCGCGACTTCAAGTGGAACAGCTACATCAGCCGATATCACAGCCGTCATCTCGACCTCATGGACCTGCTGGCGCTCTACCAGCCGCGCGCGAATGCGCCGCTGGACGACCTCGCCAAGCTGATGGGCTATCCGGGCAAGCTGGGCATGGACGGCTCGGCCGTCTGGCAGGCCTGGCAGGACGGGCGAATCGCCGAGATCCGCGACTACTGCGAGACCGACGTGGTCAATACCTATCTGGTCTATCTGCGTTTCCAGCGCATGCGTGGCCACCTCGATGCCACGGCGTGGGAGCAGGAGGTGCAGGTCGTGCGCGACGCCCTCGGCAAGCTGGATGCGCCGCACTGGAAGCAGTTCCTGGCCGCGTGGCCCGCGGCCTGAGGCCGTCGTCCGGCGCCGGCAGCACCCAACCCAATCGGAGAGCGCGAATGTCCATCATCGGCACCATCATCATCGGCCTGATCGTCGGCCTGATCGCACGCCTGTTGCACCCGGGCAGGGACGGGCTGGGCCTCATCATGACCGCCCTGCTCGGAATCGGCGGCTCGCTCGTGGCGACCTACGGTGGCCAGATGCTCGGCATCTATCGCGCCGGCGAGGCGGCAGGCTTCGTCGGTGCCGTGGTGGGTGCCGTCGTCATCCTCTTCGTGGTATCGCGGCTGAAGAAGTAGGGCGCGCAGCGGCACCTTGCAGAAAGTTTTTGACATGCGCTGCGCGCTGTATATAATGCGCGGCTTCTAGCAGGCGCGTAGCTCAGTTGGTTAGAGCACCACCTTGACATGGTGGGGGTCGTTGGTTCGAATCCAATCGCGCCTACCAAATGAATGCAGGGTCGAATCATGTTCCGAACTACCACTCAGGTCGAAAGCTGAACAGGTCGGCTCCGCTTGACTGCTTGAGAGAAGAAAGCGCGCCCAGACCGCGCTTTTTTTTCGTCTACGATTTCCATCTGCCGCTCGTACAAGGGCTCCGGCGGCGAAGATGGCAATCCCGCCCCCGTTAAGCCCATCCAGCCCGAGGTCTCGACAAAATGCCGAACATCACGCTACCTGACGGCTCCGTCCGCAGCTTCGAACACCCGGTCACGGTGGCCGAGGTCGCGGCCTCCATCGGTGCCGGCCTGGCCAAGGCCTCGCTCGCCGGCCGCGTCGGCGGCAGGCTCGTCGATCTTTCGTACCGCATCGAGTCCGACGCGGAACTCGCCATCGTCACGGAAAAGAACCCCGAGGGTCTGGAGATCATTCGCCATTCCACCGCCCACCTGCTCGCCCATGCGGTGAAGGAACTCTTCCCGGAGGCTCAGGTGACGATTGGTCCGGTCATCGAGAATGGCTTCTACTACGATTTCGCCTACAAGCGCCCTTTCACGCCCGAAGACCTCGCCGCCATCGAGCAGCGCATGGGCGAGATCGCCAAGCGCGATATCCCGGTCCAGCGCGAGGTGTGGGCGCGTGACGAGGCCGTCGATTTCTTCAAGGGCGCGGGGGAGAATTACAAGGCGGAGATCATCGCCTCGATCCCGGTCGATCAGGACGTGTCGCTATATAGGCAGGGCGACTTCGTCGACCTTTGCCGTGGCCCGCATGTGCCGTCGACTGGCAAGCTGAGGGTGTTCAAGCTCACCAAGCTGGCGGGGGCCTACTGGCGCGGCGACTCGAAGAACGAGATGCTGCAGCGCGTGTATGGCACGGCGTGGGTGAAGAAGGACGAGCTGGACAATTACCTGCACATGCTCGAGGAGGCCGAAAAGCGGGATCACCGCAAGCTCGGTCGCCAGCTCGACCTGTTCCATCTTCAGGAAGAAGCGCCCGGCATGGTGTTCTGGCACGCCAAGGGCTGGACGCTGTGGCAGCAGGTCGAGCAATACCTGCGCCGGACCATCGACGACTGCGGCTATCAGGAGGTAAAGACACCGCAGATCGTGGATCGCTCGCTGTGGGAGAAGTCCGGCCACTGGGGCATGTACGCCGACATGATGTTCACCACGCATGCGGAAAAGCGTGACTTCGCGGTCAAGCCGATGAACTGCCCCTGTCACATCCAGATCTTCAACCAGGGGCTGAAGAGCTACCGTGACCTGCCGCTGCGGATGGCCGAATTCGGCTCCTGCCATCGCAACGAGCCGTCCGGGTCGCTGCACGGGATCATGCGAGTGCGCAATTTCGTCCAGGACGATGCTCACATCTTCTGCGCCGAGGATCAGGTGCAGAGCGAGGCGGCAGCCTTCATCGAGCTGCTGCAGAAGGTGTACGTCGACTTCGGCTTCACCGACGTGCTGATCAAGCTCTCCTTGCGCCCGGACAAGCGCGTCGGTACCGACGAGCAGTGGGAAGCGGCCGAGGCCGCGCTCGCCGCCGCGCTCGATGCACAAGGTCTTGCCTACGACCTGCAGCCTGGCGAGGGGGCCTTCTATGGCCCGAAGATCGAGTTCTCGCTGAAGGACTGCCTCGGCCGCATCTGGCAATGCGGCACGCTGCAGCTCGACTTCAACCTGCCGGTGAGGCTCGGCGCGGAGTACGTCGCCGAGGACAACACCAAGAAACATCCGGTCATGCTGCACCGCGCAATTCTCGGGTCGCTCGAGCGCTTCATCGGCATCCTCATCGAACACCACGCGGGCGCGATGCCGTTGTGGCTGGCGCCGGTCCAGGCAGTGGTAATGAATATCTCGGAGGGCCAGGCCGACTATGTGGCCGAGGTCGCGAAAGCGCTGAAGAAGGCGGGCTTCCGCGTCGAGACGGATTTGCGCAACGAGAAGATTAACTATAAAATCCGCGAACATAGCGTGCACAAACTGCCCTACCAGATCGTTGTCGGTGAGAAGGAAAAGGCCGGTGGCGTGGTTGCGGTGCGCGTACGGGGAGGCCAGGATCTTGGCCAAATGTCCCTCGAATCGCTGATCGAACGCTGGCGTCGCGAAGTCGAAGCGAAAGCCGGCACGGTCTGATATTGGTTTTCGTGGAGAGTTGAACCATCGCTCAAGAAAAGAAGCAGCGCGTCAATAGGGAGATCAACGCGCC
>JBFGUQ010000214.1:0-5210 GCA_041565515.1 Rhodocyclaceae bacterium
CACGACATGGCGAACTGGCTGAAAGGGCTCTGGCGCTCATCGCGCGACTGGTGTCGGGAAAACGAGGAAGCCGATCGGAACGCGCCCGTTTAGCCCTGTTGTTCGGCCCCGCCGCCCGGCGCCGGCCGCCATCGTGACCACGGAGGACCTGCATCATGAAGAAGGGAATTGATCTGCACGAGCTCACGCACATGCCCATGGCGGGTCGGCGTCGACGACCCGGCCTCGTGCTCGGCGCGCTGCTTGCGATGCTTGCCGGCATGTCGGCCGTGTCGAGCCTGCCGGCTGCCGCCCAGACCATGGACGCTCCCAAGCCCAGCGCCGGCCTGATGCCGAATCCGGCGGCCGGGAAACCGCTATATGAGCAGCACTGCGCGTCCTGTCACGGCGCAGACCTGAATGGAACGGACAAGGGCCCGCCGATGCTGCACCCGGTGTACGAGCCCTCCCACCACGGCGACATTGCGTTCCAGATCGCGGCAGCCCGGGGTGTCAAGGCGCACCACTGGAAGTTCGGCGACATGGCCCCCGTGCCCGAAGTAAACCCGGACGATGTCGCCCACATCACCGCCTACGTTCGCAGCGAGCAACGCAAGGCCGGCATGCGCTAGGCGCGGTTCTCGCCGGGAAGGCAGGCGGCAACCGCGGCTAGCGCTGCGTGGCCGCGAGCCTGGCGCCGAAGCCGATCAAGAGCACGCCAGTAATCCCGTCCATCACCATGCCTACCCGCGGTCGTGCCAGGAGGCTGCGGGCGCGGTCGACCATCAGGACCAGAATGCCCTGCCACAGCATCGCGATCGTGAAGTGCATCGCCGCCATCGCCAGGGACTGCAGCATCGCCGAGTGCGCGGGATCGATGAACTGCGGCAGGAAGGCCATGTAGAAGACGATGGGTTTCGGGTTGAGCACGTTCGACAGCAGGCCTTCCCGCAGCGAGGTCGCAAGCGGTACCGTGCGGTGCCGCGGTTCCGCGATGGTCACGCCCTTGGCATGCATGGCCGAGCGCAGGCTCTGCAGTCCCAGCCAGATCAGATAGGCCGCACCCGCTAGCTTCAACAGGGAAAAGAACTGGGCCGACCCGAGCAGGATCACCGAGAGGCCTGCAGCGGAAATCGTCGCATGGGCGAACAGGCCGAGGCAGATCCCCAGGCTGGTCATGCCGCCGTCGCGGCATCCGCCGCGCGCGGCATTGCGGATCACCAGGAGCGAATCGACACCCGGCGACATGGTGAGTACGGTAATGGCGAGCAGAAACGGCACCCACTGGAAATGGTCGAACATCGCGGTCGCCGGGGCATTCACATGGAGGCAGGAGCGCGATTGTAGCCGGTCTGGCGCAGGCCCTGCGTCGCAGCGGCCTAGCGGTCGATCGCGGTGCCGAACACCCGGTCCCAGAACCCGGTCAGGGTTCCATAGGCAGATGCTTCGCTGACTTCGTGGTGAAAGACGTGTTCGCGCCGTCGGGCCGCGAGCCAGTCACCGCCGCCCCGCGTGGCGTGGATGCGGTAATGCGTGCTTTCCTGGGCCACCTGACCGGCAAGGAGACCGAGGCTCAGCGGCGCCGCGAGCGCTGCGTCGGCGAGCACGATTGCCGGCAGCACAAGGACGGCAAGCACCAGTCCGAGGCTGAACGCGACGGGGATGCGGATCGGGACCTCCGGTGCGCGGTGGTGCTCGAGATGCCATGCACGAAAGGGCTCGAGCGCGTGGAGGGCGAAGCGATGCAGGAGGTATTCGACCAGCGTCCACAGGGCCAGGCCGATTCCGACCAGCACGAGCGTCTGGACCCAGCCCGCGCGCGGCGAGGCGCTCCACCACGCCAGGCTGGCGATGGCCGCCAGCAGGGGCGGCGACAGCGACTGGGGAAACCCCAGGGTCCAGCGCAGCGGCGAAAGGTCACGCACCTTGGTCCTCCTCGCCGGCCTCTCCGACGACCTCCCAGGCATACATCAGGCTCGCCTCGGAGAATGCCCGCCCGCTTTCCTCGTCCTCCCACCATTCGAGACCGTGGGGGTCGGCGCCGAGGAATCGCCAGCGGCGCAACTCCTCGCTGCAAAGCCTGATGTTGTAGATCCGGCCGCGCTTCAGGTTCATCCGTCGTCCCCTGCAGGCCTGCCCCTCGTCCCCTGCATCGAAGCCGAGCCCATCCCGCATCTCCAGACTCATCATGGTAGGGGAAGCGGTCCAGGGCTCGCGCGTCGTGCTGCCGGTTTCGCGCACGAAGACAGACCGTAGATCACGCTTGACGTAACACGTACCATTTTCGTACTATTTGTCCATCACCCGCCACGCGGAGCCGCAAATGAACACCACGCACCCGGAGCATCTGGAACGCTTCCTTGCGCTGTCGGCCCGTCATCTCGGTCTCGACAGCCAGTCGCACCGCAACGTGCCTACCTCGCCCGCACGGAAGACGCAGCCGGAAGCGACGCCCGTCGCACCGCATTCAAGCTGCCGCGAGCCGCTTCGGGGCGAGGCGCGCGCCTGAACATGCTGAGAATCAGCAAGCTCACCGATTACGGCACCCTGATCATGACACACATGGCCAGGGTCCCGGATCGCATGCACAGCGCGGCGGGCCTGGCCGAAACCCTGGGCCTGGGCTTGCCCACGGCGAGCAAGGTGCTGAAGGCGCTCGGCCGCCACGAACTGGTGACGAGCCTGCGTGGTGCGCACGGCGGCTATACGCTGGCTCGGCCGGCACATGCGATCACCGTGGCGGACATCATCGACGCGCTCGAGGAGCAGCCCTTCGGCCTCACCGAGTGCAGCGCGACCTCGGGGCTTTGCGAAATGGAGACTGGCTGCGGCATTCGCTCGAACTGGCTGCGCATCAACAACGTCGTCCGCCGGGCTCTCGAGGACGTCAGCCTCGCCGATATGGTCGAGCCCGTTCCGGGGCGGGCCCGTGGCGCGGAGCACCCGATTCAGGGCCCGGGCAGCCGGGCCAAGCCCCATACCTCATGACACGGAGGCAAGAAGCATGAACGCCACCACGCGGCCCGACCAGATCGGTGCCTTTCTCGACCAGGATTACTCGGCCGGCTTCGTCACGATGCTGGAGACCGACACCGTCCCCAAGGGTTTGTCGGAGGACGTCATCCGCGTGATCTCCGCGCGCAAGAAGGAGCCCGAGTTCCTGCTCGAGTGGCGCCTCTCGGCCTATCGCAACTGGCTGACGATGACGCCGCCCAAGTGGGCCCAGGTCAGTTTCCCCGAGATCGATTTCCAGGACATCGTGTACTACTCGGCGCCGAAGCAGAAGAAGGATGGCCCGAAGAGCCTCGACGAGGTCGATCCGGAACTGCTGCGCACCTTCGAGAAGCTCGGCGTCCCCCTGCACGAGCGCGCGCGCCTCGCCGGCGTCGCGGTCGATGCGGTGTTCGACTCGGTATCCGTGGCGACGACCTTCCAGAAGGAACTCGGCGAGCACGGCATCATCTTCTGCTCCTTCTCCGAGGCGGTGCAAAACCATCCAGAGCTGGTGCGCAAGTACCTCGGCACGGTGGTGCCGCCGGGCGACAACTTCTACGCGGCGCTCAATTCGGCGGTGTTCTCCGACGGCTCGTTCGTCTTCATACCGAAAGGGGTGAAGTGCCCGATGGAACTGTCGACCTACTTCCGCATCAACGCGCGCGACACCGGCCAGTTCGAACGCACGCTGATCATCGCCGAGGAAGGTGCGTCGGTGAGCTATCTCGAAGGCTGTACGGCGCCGATGCGCGACGAGAACCAGCTCCACGCCGCGGTGGTGGAACTGATCGCCCTCGACGACGCCAAGATCATGTACTCGACGGTGCAGAACTGGTATCCGGGCGACAAGGACGGCAAGGGTGGCATCTACAACTTCGTCACCAAGCGCGGCGACTGTCGCGGCGCGCGCTCGCACATCTCCTGGACCCAGGTGGAAACCGGCTCGGCGATCACCTGGAAATACCCCAGCGTGATCCTGCGCGGCGACGACTCGGTGGGCGACTTCCACTCGGTCGCGCTGTCGAACCACCGCCAGCAGGCCGACACCGGCACCAAGATGATCCACATGGGGCGCAATACGCGCAGCACCGTCCTGTCCAAGGGCATCTCGGCGGGCCACGGCAGCAACACCTTCCGCGGCCTGGTGCGGATCACGCCGAAGGCCGAGGGCGCGCGCAACTACACGCAGTGCGACTCGCTGCTGATCGGTGACCGCTGCGCCGCCCACACCTTCCCCACGATCGAGGTGCGTCACCCGACGGCCCGGGTGGAGCACGAAGCCACGACCTCGCGCATCGGCGAGGACCAGCTGTTCTATGCGATGCAGCGCGGCCTCACCGCCGAGGATGCGGTGTCGATGATCGTCAACGGTTTCTGTCGCGAGGTTTTCAAGGAATTGCCCATGGAGTTCGCCGTCGAGGCGCAGAAGCTGCTCGGCGTCAGTCTCGAAGGCAGCATCGGATAAGGAGATGGAACGAATGCTCGATATCAACAAGCTGAAGGCGTCGGTGGAAGGCAAGCCGATCCTCAATGGACTGGACCTGCATGTGAAGGCCGGCGAGGTGCACGCCATCATGGGCCCCAACGGCTCGGGCAAGAGCACGCTCGCCCAGGTGCTTGCCGGCCGCGACACCTTCCAGGTCGATGGCGGCAGCGTCAGCTGGGACGGCCGGGACCTGCTCGCGATGCCCACCGAGGAGCGCGCGCGCGCCGGCCTCTTCCTCGCCTTCCAGTACCCGGTCGAGATTCCCGGCGTGTCGAACGCCTACTTCCTGAAGGCGGCGGTCAATGCCGTGCGCCGCCACCGCGGCCTGCCCGAACTCGACGCGATGGATTTCCTTGCCCGGGTGAAGGCCGAGATGAAGGCCGTGGGCATGAGCGAGGAGTTCCTCTACCGCTCGGTGAACGAGGGCTTCTCCGGCGGCGAGAAGAAGCGCAACGAGGTGCTGCAGATGGCGCTGCTGGAGCCGCGCCTGGCGATTCTCGACGAGACCGACTCCGGGCTCGACATCGACGCGATGAAGGTGGTCGCCGACGGCGTCAATCGCCTGCGCTCGCCCGAGCGCGCGCTGATCGTGATCACTCACTACCAGCGCCTGCTCGACTACATCGTTCCCGACCAGGTCCATGTGCTGTCGAAGGGGCGCATCGTGCGCTCGGGCGGGCGCGAACTCGCGCTCGAACTCGAGGAACGCGGCTACGGCTGGATCGGCGACAGCGGCGAGGTGCACAAGGGG
>JBFGUQ010000215.1:0-5209 GCA_041565515.1 Rhodocyclaceae bacterium
GATCGGCGCCGGCAGGCGCGCGGCCTGCTTCAGGCCGGCGGGCAGGGCGATGCCGCAGATCGCGCCGGTCTGCTGGTATTCCTTCCAGCCCGAACCGATCACGTAGCCGCGCACGACCGCCTCGATCGGCAGCGGCTGCAGGCGCTTGACCACTAGCGCGCGACCACGGACCTGGTCGCGCTCGCCGGGCGCGACCACCGTCTCCGGGTCGACGTGGGTGAGCTGGTTGGAGATGACGTGCCCGAGCTTCGCGAACCAGAAGCTGGCCATCGCGGTGAGCACCCGGCCCTTGTCCGGAATCGGGTCGGGCAGGATCACGTCGAAGGCGGACAGGCGATCGCTGGTGACGATGAGCAGGCGCTCGTCGTCGACCGCGTAGATATCGCGGACCTTGCCGCGGCCGAGCAGCGGCAGGCTCTTGATGGAGGATTCGAAAAGCGGAGTGGCCACGGGACGCGTCTCTCGTTTGGGCAAAACGCAATTATAGGGTTCGTTCGCCTGCGCCGCTGCGCGGCCGCGACCGCCGGGCGTGGTTCAGTGCTCGGCGCCGATGCCCTCGTTCGCCAGGGCCTTGCGCATGCGCCTGAGCCCGAGCGCCACCAGGCCGGCGATCACCGGAATCGAGATCGCGGTCACGAGCTCCGGCGTGGCCGGCGCGATGATGCTCTTCGCGCCCTTGGCCAGGTAATTCACCAACTGCGAGCCGTAGTAGGTGATCGCCACCACGGACAGGCCCTCGACCGTCTCCTGCAGGCGAAGCTGGACCTTGGCGCGGCGGTTCATCTGCGCCAGCAGTTCCTGATTCTGGCGCGCGAGCTCGATGTCCACCCGCGTGCGCAGGAGCTGCGAGTTGCGCGCGATGCGGCCGGAGAGATCCTCCTGGCGGCGACCGATCGTGGCGCAGGTGCTGATCGCTGGCGACAGCCGGCGCTCCATGAACTCGCGGATCGTCGGAAAGCCCGACAGCCGGACTTCGCGCAACTCATCGATGCGTTGCTGCACCAGTCGGTAATAGGCCGCGGCGGCGCCGAAACGGAAGGTGGTGCGCGCGACCGAGCGCTCGACATCGGCGGCGAGGCGGGTCAGTCGGCCGAGCAGCAGGCGGTCGTCCTCGGTGCTGTCGGCCTGGCCCATGCCGTCGACGAGGTCGGCGAGCTCGTCCTCGGCGCGCGACAGCAGGCGGCCGACCTCCTTCGCCACCGGGAATGCCAGCAGGGCCATGACCCGGTAGGTTTCGATCTCCACCAGACGCTGCACGGTCCGCCCGGCCTGGCGCGGCGTCAGGCCGGCATCCACCAGCAGGAAGCGGGAAAAACCCTCGTGGATGTGGAAGTCGGTGAACACCCAGCCGGCACCGTCGGCGACCTGCGCGGCCACGAGGGTCTTGCCCCGCGGCGACACCTGGACCATGACGGTGTCCGGCGGCACGTCGTGCACATCGCGCAGCTCGATGTGGGTGTCGGCGATCAGCCGGCCGGTAATCTCTCTGCGCCAGGCTGCCGGAACCGCGAGCAGCGCGTGCTCGTCCGCGCTGTCCTCGGTGCCGATGCGGCGCAGGAAGGTGTAGCTGGAGAACTCGTTGTGGCGCTCCCACTTGAGACGGAAGCTGCCCGCATCCATCGACACATGGCCAGTGCTGGTATCCGGCGCGGCAAGACCGAGCTGCTCTGCGAGCATGCCCAGATGCGCGGTCTCGCGCGACGCGCTGCCTTCATGGTGCAGGAAGGCGAGGTAGGTGACGAATTCCGGCGTCTCCAGCGGCACCGGCGGGCGCGCATGGACCTCGTCGTTGAGCGCCTGGCGCAAGGGGTGCTGTTCGAACAGGGACATGTCTTCGTCCTGGCGCCATGGCGCGTGGATTGATGCGATGCCGCATTCTTGCCTACCGGCCTCGCGGAGACAAGCGCGACGGCGCCGCCTCCTTGTCGGACGCGATGGTCTGACGCATGCTAGGGACAAGGTCGGCGACAGCGGCTGCAACCGGATTGCCCCGATACCAGGCCGCGTGGGACGCTGGAGGTGTCGCCGACGGGGGCCGGGCCGAACCGGCGATTCGCGGTGGCGCACGCTGCGGCGCGCGCGACCAGGCCCATTCCGCACTTCCGCAGGCATTCCGGGACACGATAGCGATGCACGAATCCGCGCAGGACCGCAACTCGCCGGCCGACTTCGGTTTCCTGCTGATCCCGCAATTCTCGATGTTGTCCCTGGCGGGCGTGCTCGAACCCCTGCGCATGGCCAACAGGCTCGCGGACAAGGAGTTGTATCGGTGGTGGTTGCTGACGCCGACGGACGAGGCGGTCGAGGCGAGCAACCGCATCTTGTTTGCGCCGACCGCGCGCCTGGCGGAGGCCGAGGGGCTCGATACGCTTGTCGTCGTGGCCGGAATCGACGTCGAGCGCCAGTGCTCGCCCGCGCTGATGCAGTGCCTGCGGCAACTCGCGGCGCGGGGCCTGAACATCGGTGCGATCTCGGTCGGCTCGCTGCTGCTGGCGAAGGCCGGCTTGCTCGAAGGCTATCGGTGCACGGTGCACTGGGAGAACCTCGCCGGCCTGCGTGAGCAGTTTCCCGGCCTGAACCTCACCAGCGAACTCTACGAGATCGACGGCCGCCGGCTGACCTGTTCGGGCGGCTCGGCCGGCCTCGACATGATGATGCACCTGATCGGCAACCGCCACGGCCATGCCCTGGCGACAGCGGTCGCCGAGCAATGCATCCACCCCGAAATCCGCAAGTCGCAGGCGAGCCAGCGCCTGTCGCTGCGCAACCGCCTGGACATCTCGCATCCGCGCTTGATCGAAGTGATCGAGTGCATGGAGCGCCACCTCGAGGACACGCTCGACTGTGCCCAGCTGGCGGCCCAGGTGGGGATCTCGGTGCGCCAGATGGATCGCCTGTTCCGGTCCAGCTTCGGCACCACGCCGGCGCGCTTCTACCTCGGCATGCGGCTCGACCGTGCGCGAGCCCTGCTGCAACAGACCTCGATGCCCGTGCTGCAGGTCGGTCTTGCCTGCGGCTTCGTTTCGGACTCGCACTTCATCCGCTGCTATCGAGAGCGATTCGGCCACACGCCGGCGGCCGAGCGCCGCCGCGAGCGCCAACGCACGCCGGCGAACCTGTCGGCCCAGGACCCCCTGCATACCGGCTGAAGCCGTTGCGGCACCGCGCTGCGGGCTTGCGCTCGGCTCACCGCGGTTGGTTTCGCGCGCGTGAACCGCCCATGACGGCCAGGTGTGTCCGATTCAGGCTATAAAAAGTCCTTTTGGGGCCATAAGAACATGGCCTCGGTCCATAAGATGCCCCCACTGACCCGACGCAAGAACGGGCAGGCGTAGCGGCGGCGCCAGCAGCCTGTCGCTGACTCAAAGGACAACAAGGAGACAATGCGGTGGAGACATGGCTGTTCATGGTCGACAACATCGACCTGATCGCGTCGAGAACGCTCGAGCACATCTCCCTGGTCGGGGTTGCAATCGGCCTGGCGATTCTCACCGGCGTGCCGATCGGGATCGCCATCACCCAGAACGAGAAGGTCGCCAACTCGGTGCTGTACGTCGCCGCGATCATCATGACGATCCCGTCGATCGCGCTGTTCGGCATCATGATTCCGGTCCTGTCCAAGATCGGGCACGGTATCGGCTACGTGCCTGCGGTGATCGCGGTGCTGCTCTACTCGCAGCTGCCGATCATCCGCAACACCTACACCGCCATCAACAACGTCGAGCCCGCGCTGCGTGAAGCCGCCCGTGGCATGGGCATGACGCCGCTGCAGCGCCTGGCCGGCGTCGAGATCCCGCTCGCGATCCCGGTGATCATGGCCGGCGTGCGCAGCGCAGTGGTGATGTCGATCGGCATCATGGCGATCGCCGCCTACATCGGCGCGGGCGG
The DNA here is from genome assembly GCA_041565515.1 of Rhodocyclaceae bacterium. Classification (GTDB taxonomy): domain Bacteria; phylum Pseudomonadota; class Gammaproteobacteria; order Burkholderiales; family Rhodocyclaceae; genus Thauera. Next base: position 3,889 of record JBFGUQ010000215.1, read on the forward strand.
CCTCGGCACCTTCATCAGCCGCGGCATCTCGCAGACCGATTCGCGTCAGCTCATCACCGGCGCGGTCGCGGTGAGCCTGCTCGCGATCGCCGCCGACTACTTCCTTCTGTGGCTTCAGAACCGGCTCACCCCCGCCGGGCTCAAGCGCGCCTGACCCCCAAGAGACAAGGAGATCCGACGCCATGATCCGGCTCGACAACCTCACCAAGATATTCGAAACCCGCGAAGGCACCACGGTCGCGGCCGACCAGATCAACATGGAAGTGAAGGAGGGCGAGATCTGCATCCTGCTCGGGCCCTCCGGCTGCGGCAAGACGACGACGCTGAAGATGGTCAACCGCATCGTCCCGCCGACCTCGGGCAGGGTCTTCCTCGACGGCAAGGACACGACCGCCTACGACACCATCGCGTTGCGCCGGCAGATCGGCTACGTGATCCAGCAGATCGGCCTGTTCCCGAACATGACCGTCGAGGAAAACATCTGCGTCGTGCCGAAGATGCTCGGCTGGGACAAGACCCGCATGCACAAGCGTGCCGAGGAGCTGATGGACATGGTCGCGCTCGATCCGGCGATCTTCCTCAAGCGCTTTCCGAAGGAGCTCTCGGGCGGCCAGCAGCAGCGTATCGGCGTGGCGCGCGCCCTGGCGGCGGACCCCCCGGTGCTGCTCATGGACGAACCCTTCGGCGCGATCGATCCGATCAACCGCGAGATCATCCAGGACGAATTCCTGAAGATGCAGGAGAAGCTGGGCAAGACCATCCTCTTCGTCAGCCACGATATCGATGAAGCGGTGAAGATGGGCGACAAGGTCGCGATCTTCCGCGGCGGCAAGCTCGAGCAGTTCGATTCGCCGGACAACGTGCTCGCCCACCCGGCAAACAGCTTCATCGCCGATTTCGTCGGCGGCGACCGCACCCTGAAGCGCCTGCGCCTGCTGAGGGTCGGTGAGGTCATGGACACCGAGCCGCCGCGCGCGGTGGCGAACGACAGCCTCGCCGACGCACTCGGGCGCATGAACGAGGCCGGTTACGAGAACCTCATCCTGGTCGGGCCACGCGGTCGCGCGCTGGGCGTCGTCTACAAGAGCGTCGCCGAGAGCCGCAGCGGAATCTGCGAAGACCACTACTCCGGGCTGAAGGCCGCGGTGAAGGTCTCGGACGACCTGCGCACGGCCGTTTCGCAGATGTTCGCCCACGACCTGACCTGGCTGCCGGTGATCGACGACGACGGTCATTACAAGGGCTACATCACCCAGCGCGGCATCACCCATGTCCTCGGGCGGACGTATCGCGACCTCGAACAGGAGGCGTGAGCGATGAA
>JBFGUQ010000216.1:0-5201 GCA_041565515.1 Rhodocyclaceae bacterium
CGCGATCGCAAGGGCCGGGTGCCGGCCGTCGAGATCATGCTGAACTCGCCGCTGATCTCCGACCTGATCTTCAAGGGCAACGTGCCCGAGATCAAGGAGATCATGAAGCGCTCGCGCGAGCTTGGCATGCAGACCTTCGACCAGGCGCTGTTCGATCTCTACGAGGCCGAGCAGATCAGCTACGAGGACGCGCTGCGCAACGCCGACTCGGTCAACGACCTGCGCCTGCAGATCAAGCTCAACAGCAGGCATGGCGACAAGGATCTGAGCGCGGGCACGCAGAACCTCGGCATCGTCTGATCCCCGGGTGCGAACGCTAGCGGCCCGCCCGCCGGGGGAGGCTCAGACGCCCTCGGCGGGCCTGGCTTTGGGCCGATTGCTGCCGGCCACCATGCGGTATTCGTAGAGTCGGCAATCGAGTGCGCCGTTGAACAGTGGCGTGCGCTTGCTCGCCTTCAGCCCGATCAGCTTCGGCAGCGCGGTGTCGGCGCTGAGGAAGTAGCAGCGCCAGCCGCCCCAGCGCTGCTTGAGCGCGTCCCCCAGCCGCGGGTAGAAGGCGGCCAGTTCCTCCGCCTCGCCCAGGCGCACCCCGTAGGGCGGGTTCGCCACCATCACCCCCTCGGCCGCGGGCGGCGTGCGCTCGAGCAGGTCCGCGCGGTCCAGCGTCACGCACCGGGCAAGGCCCGCGGAGTCGAGGTTTTCGCGTGTGCGCCTGACCCACTCGCCGACGATGTCGGAGCCGAAGATCGACAGGGCTCGCGCCGGCCGGCGTCGCGCTTCGGCCGCCCGCTTCACGCTCGCCCAGGTGCCGTCATCCAGGTGCCGGAAACGCTCGAACCCGAAGTGGCGCCCCAGGCCGGGCGCGATGTCGAGCGCGATCTGCGCCGCCTCGATGAGGAAGGTGCCGCTGCCGCACATCGGGTCGAGCAGGGTCTCCTCCGGCTGCCAGCCGCTCAGGCGCAGGATGCCGGCGGCGAGGTTTTCCTTCAGCGGCGCCTCCACCGCGGCGGGTTTGAAGCCGCGCTTGTACAGCGGCTCTCCGGAGGTGTCGATGTACAGCGTGGCGGCATCGGCGGTGAGGAAGGCATGGATGCGCACCGCCGGATTGGCGGTATCGACGTTGGGGCGGCGGCCGGTCACGGTACGGAAGTGATCGCACACCGCGTCCTTGATGCGCAGGGTGATGAACTCCAGGCTCTTCAGCGGCGACTTCTGTGCGGTGACGTAGATGCGGATGCTGTCGTCCACGGTGAACCATTTCGCCCAGGTCACGCTGTAGGCGAGCTTGTAGATATCGACCTCGGCGCGATAGCGCCCGCTCGCCACCCGCCACAGCACCCGCGTCGCCAGCCGGCTCTCGAGGTTGGCGCGATAGCATGCCGCCCAGTCGCCGCGCCAGCTCACCCCGCCATGCAGGGTCTCGGTCGACGCCGCGCCGAGCGCACGCAACTCGTCGGCGAGCAGGGCTTCGAGGCCGCGCGGGCAGGGTGAGAAGAAGTTTTCGGCCATCGGGGCTCCGGACTGGATGCGAGCGTGCCGGGTTCGCACGGCGACACGGCGGCCTTCGCCCCGTGCACGGAGGCCGCATTGTACCGCCGCGCCGGCGCCGCAAGAAAAAACCCCACCCGGCCGGCGTCCGGGTGGGGTCAAGCGGTCCGGGTCAGAGGGAGGGGAGACCCGGACTCAGGCAGGCCATGCGGCGCCGAGCGCCTCAGGTGCGACCGGACTTTCCGGCCTTGAGGTCCTCGTACCAGTACTCGTGGTGCTCCTTCGCCCAGGTCTCGTCGACCTCACCGGTCTTCATCGACTGGTAGGCACCCTCGACGCCGATCGTTCCCATGTAGATGTGTCCGAACGACATCGCCAGCAACAGGATCGCCCCCACCAGATGCACGATGTTGGCAATCTGCATGTCCCAGCGCGTCCAGCCGAAGTTGGGGAAGTCCATCACCAAGCCGGACACCGTCACGCCGAGGCCGAGGAAGGTGACGCCGAGCCAGAACCAGGTCTTCTCGCCGAAGTTGAAGCGCTTCGAAGGCACGTGGCCACCACCGAGCAGGCCGCCTGCGCGGCGGATCCAGAGCGCGTCGCTGGCGTGCCACAGGTTGTCGCGCATGAAGGTCAGGATCATCAGCACCACGAAAACCCCGAACACCGGGCCGAGGTAGTTGTGCACCAGCTTGCCGACGGTGAGCACCCAGGACAGGAATTCGTGACCGAAGATCGGCGCCAGCACATGCTTGCCGAACAGGATCGCGAGTCCGGTCGCGGCGAGCACAAGGAAGCTGATCGCCGTGCCCCAGTGCACGAAACGCTCGAAGCCGGAGAAGCGCTTCATGCTGCGCCCGGTGCGCGGTTCGTGCAGCCTCATCGTGCCCTTCACCAGCCAGAACAGCAGGATCGCTGCCGGCGCCAGCAACAGCAGCCAGCCGCCGTACTCGGTGATCGGCCCGTTGCGCAGGTGTCGCCAGGTGTTGCCCTCGCTCTGGATCAGCACGCCGCTCTCCGGCCCGCGGACGTTGGTGACATGGGCCTCGCCGGAGCGCACCTCACGCCACACCGGCGCGTTGTTGAGCGGCTGCTCCGCCTGCCGCGCGACCTGCTCGGCCGCGGCATCGGCGGCGAAGGCCGGCGTCGCCGCGGCGAACATCGCCAGACAGCAGAGCATCGCCGCGAGCAGGAGCAGCTGTGGCCGACACATGAAGATCGTCCTCATGATGTTCTCCTCACTGGCTGCGGCTGTATTCGTTCTGGCCACGCGCGCGGTTCTTGATTGCGGCCTCCCAGGCGGTCTTGTCGCCCTTGAACGCGGGCCCGTCCCAGGGCCTTGCATCGGCCTTGCCCTGGTACTCGCCCTGCTCGTAGACGATGACCTGGGGCTGCTCGCTGCAGGCCGTCAGGCCGAGCGCGACAACAGCGCCCAGCGCGACGGCCGGAAGATGCTTCAGGATCGGCATGCTCATTTCCTTCCCTCCCCCGCAGTGCCTTGTTCGCCGCGGCCGTAAGCCGTGTTCCAGCCCCACACCTCCGCACCGCCGCCGCGCCGCAGCACCCGCTCGCGGAAGATGTCGGACACGGTCGAGGCGTCGCCGGCCAGCAGCGCCTTGGTCGAGCACATCTCCGCGCACGCCGGCAACTTGCCTTCGGCCAGGCGATTGGAGCCGTACTTCTCGAATTCGGCCTTGGAGCCGTTTTCTTCCGGCCCGCCGGCACAGAAGGTGCACTTGTCCATCTTGCCGCGGGCGCCGAAGGCGGCCGGGCCGTTGGGGAACTGCGGTGCGCCGAACGGACAGGCATAGAAGCAGTAGCCGCAGCCGATGCACAGGTCCTTGTCGTGCAGCACGACGCCTTCCTCGGTCTTGTAGAAGCAGTCGGTCGGGCACACGGCCATGCAGGGGGCATCCGAGCAGTGCATGCAGGCGACCGACATCGAGCGCTCGCCCGGCACGCCGTCGTTGATCGTCACCACGCGCCGGCGGTTCACACCCCAAGGCACCTCGTTCTCGTTCTTGCACGCCGTCACGCAACCGTTGCACTCGATGCAGCGCTCGGCGTCACACAGAAATTTCATCCGTCCCATCTTCTTCTCCTCCCCCTCAGGCCTTCATCACGCGGCACAGGGTGGTCTTCGTTTCCTGCATCATCGTCACCGAGTCGTAACCATAAGTCGTGGCGGTGTTCACCGATTCACCGCGCACGATCGGCGCCGCGCCCTCCGGGTAGTACTCGAGCATGTCCTTGCCCTGCCACCAGCCGGAGAAGTGGAAGGGCAGGAACACCGTGCCCGGCGCCACCCGCTGCGTGACCTGGGCGCGCACCTTGAGCTTTGCCTTGGTGGGCGATTCCACCCAGATGTAATCGCCGTTGCGGAAGCCGGCGTCGTTGGCGTCCTTCGGGTTCACCTCGGCGAACATCTCCTGCTGCAGTTCTGCCAGCCAGGGATTGGAACGCGTCTCCTCGCCACCGCCCTCGTACTCGACCAGTCGGCCGGAGGTCATGATCAGCGGATACTCCTTGGAGATGTCCTTGACCTTGTCCTGCAGCGACTTGTAGAGCGTCGGCAGGCGCCAGAACTTCTTGTCGTCGTGGGTCGGGTACTTCTCGACCAGATCGGGGCGCGGCGAATAGATCGGCTCGCGATGCAGCGGTACCGGGTCCGGAAAATTCCACACCAGCGCGCGGGCACGCGCGTTGCCGAACGGATGGCAGCCGTGGTTTTTCATCACGACGCGCTGGATGCCGCCGGAGAGATCGGTCTTCCAGTTCTTGCCCTCGGCCGCCGCCTGCTCCTCGGGCGTGAGCTCGGGCCACCAGCCGAGCTTCTTCAGCAGCACGTGGTCGAACTCCGGATAGCCCATCTGCAGGTCGGCGCCCTTGGAGGCGGAGCCCTCGCCGGCTAGCAGGGACACGCCGTCGCGGTCGACGCCGAAGTTGGCGCGGAAGTTGCCGCCCCCGTCCATGACGTGCTTCGAGGTGTCGTAGAGGTTGGGCGTGCCCGGGTGCTTGAGCTCGGGCGAGCCGTAGCATGGCCAGGGCAGGCCGAAGTACTCGCCGTCGCACGGGCCGCCGCTCGCCTTCAGCGTCTTGATGTCGAAGGTGTGCATGTTCTTCATGTGCAGCTTCAGGCGCTCCGGCGACTGGCCGGTATAGCCGATCGTCCACGTCCCGCGGTTGATCTCGCGCAGGGTGTCCTCCATGTCCGGCTCGTCCCAGCCCTGGGCGTCCTTCTTGAGCTTGATGTTCTTCACCAGCTCGTCGGCGAAGCCGAACTTCTTCGCGAAGGCGTACATCAGGGTGTGGTCGGGCTTCGATTCGAACAAGGGCTCGATCACCTTCTCGCGCCACTGGATCGAGCGGTTCGAGGCGGTGCACGAGCCCTCGGTCTCGAACTGCGTCGCCGCAGGCAGCAGATACACGCCGTCCTTGCGCACCATCGCCGCCATCGAGGCCGTCGCCGACGGATAGGGGTCGATCACCACCAGGGTGTCGAGCCTCTTCATCGCCTCGACCATCTCGACGCCACGGGTCTGGGAGTTGGGCGCATGGCCCCAATACACCACCGCGCGCAGGTTGGAGGGCTGGTCGATCACCTCCTTGTCCGCGAGCACGCCGTCGATCCAGCGCGACACCGTGATGCCCGACCGGGTCATCAGTTCCTCGGAGGCGTAGCGGCTCTTCACCCACTCGTAGTCCACGCCCCA
>JBFGUQ010000217.1:0-5186 GCA_041565515.1 Rhodocyclaceae bacterium
AGCCGACTTTCCTGGTCGGCGCCGATCTTGCAGCCGGCACGCTGGTGGAACTGATGCCCGAGTTCCGCTCGATCGAGTTGGGGATCTATGCCTTGTATCCGACGCGAAAACACGTCTCGCCCAAGGTGCGCGCGCTGATCGACTTTCTCTCGCATGAGTTCGCCGAAGCGCGCGTCGGGTGACGAACGCGGGCCAGCCGGGGGAGTTTCCGCGCGTCAGCCTTTCGTCCGATCCATGCCCTCTGCACGCCAGGCGGAGAGCGTCCACAGGAAGCTTGCGGTATCCGACACCGCGAAGAACAGCGCGAGCGGTGCCGGGACGATGCCGTGGTACCACAGCGCGGCCATGATGAAAGGCACGAGCGGGCGATCGAGCATGGACGCAAATACGAAGCCCAGCGCATTGAGCCGGCCGCTCACCACGTACAGCATGCCCAGCCCGCCCAGCAGCAGGCCCACCAGCCGGAAGTAGTTCGCCGCCTGCTCGCTCAGCTCCGGCAGATGCAGCAGGGCGGCCACGCCGTGCGGCGCGAGCAACACGAGGGGCGCCTCCGCGAGCATGATCCAGCCGAACACTTCGACGGTTCTCGCCGACCCGGATCGCCCCTCGGCGCGAATCAGGCGTCGAAGCATGCCTTGTGTCATGTCTGTCTGCCCCTTTCGCCGCGGACCGGTGCCGCGCATCGCCCGATCATGATGCGCCTTCCCGGGGATCGCCGCCAAGGTGTCGGGCCGCGGCCCAACCCGTGCAGAGCATCGCTCGCGCGGCGACATGGAGTCCCCGGAATGCACGGACGTGGCCTGTGCCTGGAGCCGCTGCACACGCGCTCATAGCAGTGCGACGCCGACTGCCGGCAACTATGATTGGAGTCAGATCTCCTTCAACCGGGTGCCGGCCATGGCAAACGCCGCAAATTTCGTCCAGCGCCGGAGGGTTGGCCCGAGCGAAGCCCCGCGCGGCCGTCCCGATGGCGGACGGCCTGCTGCCCGGGCGGGTGTTCCGCGTTTCCTCTCTGCGGCGCCGCGCCAGCACGCGGTCAACGATGTCGCGTTTGCCGGCACGCGCGGCGCGGGCGAGAGCCTCCCCTACCTCGCGCAGCTCGACCAGGCCTTCGGCAGGGACCGGGACCTGTCCTCCGTGCGCGCCTACGTCGGCGAGGCGCCGGCCACGGCCTGCGAAACCCTCGGCGCCGAAGCCTACGCCTCGGGTTCGTCGGTCGCCTTCCGCTCGGCACCGGGCTTGTGGCTTGCCGCACACGAGGCGGCACACGTGGTGCAGCAGCGCCATGGCGAGCGTCCGACGGATGTGCTCGGGGAGGCCGACGACCGCCTGGAACGGCAGGCGGACGCGGTGGCGGACCGCGTCGTTGCGGGCGGCTCGGCCAGGGACATGCTCCCGCGTGACGAGCCGCGCGACGGTGCGCCCGCCGTGCAGCGCTACACCGTGGAAGACCTGCCCGCCGGCCGCGCCCGGGTCGGGGACGGCCGGCAGACCGCCTTGTTCGGCGCGCAGAGCCTGTATGCCGCCGCCGGCCTGATCGGTGGCGCCAACGCCAAGCTGCGCAGCGCCGGCAAGAAGGGCTCGTACATCGAACTGACCGCGGCCGGCGGCTCGGTCGATGTGGATGGCAACGCGCTGACCGAGGTGCAGCCCAAGTTCCTCGCCAAGCCCGGTGGCGCACATGGCGGCGTGGAGAAGGCGAACGCACCCGGCGGCCTCGACACCGAAGGCACGGCGAACGGGCCGATGGCGCTGTGGACCGACTGCGGGCGCTCGTCGGCGGCGGTGACCGGGTCTTCAGGCGGCGGTGATCGCAGCGTCGTGTATCGGGAGAACGGCGTGGCGAAGCTGGGCAAGGGCGTCGACGATTCGACCGTGTCCGACTGGCTCAAGGGCGAACCGAACCGGATGGCGAACCAGGTGTACATGGATCTGCTGCCCGGCTTCATCGCCCGCGCCGACAATGCGGCCTACGTCGTCGAGGGCGTGCACTGGGAAATGCAGGGCAATGCCGTCACCGGTGCCTTGGCCGGCGCGGCGGCGGGCGCCGGGCTGGGTGCGCTGGTGGGCAGCATCTTCGGCGGCGTCGGCGCGGGGCCGGGTGCGGCCATCGGGGCGGTCGTCGGCGGCATCGGCGGGGCGATTGCCGGTTCGCAGGCGAAGAGCAAGGTTTTCCGCAAGCCGGCGACGATCGCCGAGGCGAAGATGATGTACCTCGCACTCGGCAACGACGGCATGGACAAGTTCGACAAGGAGGCCGGAATCAACTTCTACGCCAATCCCGAGATCGGCGAATCCTATTCGATGGCCACCGAGGGCGACATGCCCGGCTTCACCTCCTACCCCGGCGAGAAGACCTGGAACTACCACTGGGCCGGCGTCGTGATGAAGGACGGCGGCGACAACATCACGCTCGAAGCCTATGCGGTGACGAAGGAATACGCCGCGAGCAAGGGCGTGAGTTCGTGGGACTTCATCGATCGCGACTGGACGTTCGCGATGTACGGCACGGCCGACAAGAGCCAGACCTTCCACCAGCAACATCTGGCGAGCAGGACGCATGGAACGCATGCGACGTCGATCGCCGTGCGCACCGATACCTGAGCGACGCATGGAACCGATCCCATCCCCGCTGTGCACGCACGCCGATCAGCTGCGGCACCTGGATGGCCGCATCGTCCGGCTGGCGGGCATCTACCTGGGCGTGCCGACGCTGAAGAAGATGCCGCGTCCGGGCCGCCCGCGCGAAGAGGTGCACCTGGGCGAGGTCGTCATCGCGCTCGAGGGCAGCGCGGCGGCTTACGACCCCATGGCATGGGACGAGGCGCCGGCGCACATCGCGCTGGGAAGCGGCCCGCGGCCGCGCGAGGAGATCGCGGCCTTTGGCGGCCGGCGCGTCGAGGTCGAGGGCCGCCTCGTCCTGCGCCCGGGCTCGGGCGAACCGCCCGTCGCCGCGGCAACCCGCCCCGGCCCGACGCTGCTCGACCCGGTGGCGCTTCGACTCGCCGAGTGAGGGGTCGCGGCCATCCGCGGTCGCTTCACGGTGGTATTCCTGGCGACGCCGGCCGTGCCGCGGGCAGGCGCGAGCGCGACGCTGTCGGCGCTGCATTGCACTTGTGCGTCTGCCGTCATCGGCTATGTTGAAACCATGAAGTCCGGTTCCGCGGCGACGCGGACTTGCCCGGTCGCGGCGTCGCCGCGCCCCGCACCGCCTGTTGCTGCGTGCCCCTTTTTCCCGTGAGCAAGGAGCGAACGACCATGGCCCAGCCCCATGTCTGTTTCGATCGCGTGCTTCCACACGATCTCCTGCGCCTGCAGCGCACGATGCCGGATCGCGCCGGCCAGGTGCGCGGCATATCCCCGATCGGCAAGACCTGGATGAACGGCTCGACCCTGCACGTGCGCTTCATGGGCGGCGCCGCGCAGCAGCGGCGCATCGCCATGGAGCAGGCGAAGTGGTGGTCCGACGTCGCCAATCTCGCCTTCGCCTTCGACGACGCGCCCAACGCCGACATCCGCATCAGCTTCGACGGCAACGACGGCGCCTGGAGCTACATCGGCACCGATGCAAAGGGCATCCCCGCGAACGCGGCGACGATGAATCTCGGCTTTCTCGACGGCGGCACCGCCGCCCACGAGTTCGGCCACGCGATCGGCCTGGCGCACGAGCACCAGAACCCGGCCGGCGGCATCCAGTGGGACGAGCAGGCGGTCATCCGGGCGATGGCCGGCTCCCCCAACTTCTGGACCGAAGCGCAGACGCGCCACAACATCCTGCGCAAATACGCCGCCAACCAGGTCAACGGCACGGAGTTCGATCCGGGGTCGATCATGCTGTACTTCTTCCCCGCCGAATGGACGACCAACGGCATCGCCACCAGCCGCAACGAGGTGCTGTCCGCGCTCGACAAGCAGTTCATCGCCGGCGCGAAGATGTACCCGAAGGACAAGCCGGGCGTGGAGGAGACGATCACCGAGATCAAGGTCAACGCCCGCCGGCGCACCGATGCGAGCATCGGCAGCTTCGGCGAGGAAGACTTGTTCCGCTTCACGGCCACGCGGCCCGGCCGCCACGTCATCGCCACCCGCGGACCGACCGACGTCTACATGAAGCTCTTCGGCCCGGACTCGCCGACCGCGCTGATCGCCGAAGACGACGACTCCGGCGTCCGGACCAATGCGCGCATCGTCGTCGACCTGATCCCTGGAGACTATTTCGTCCAGGTTCGGCACTGGAATCGCGCGAGCGGCCTGGGTGACTACTCTCTTCGCGTCAGGCGCGCCTGAACGACGCCCGAGTCGGCCACGGACGCCCCGGCGAGGCGGCATCCTCCGTCGGGTCCGGCATGCCCGAGTGAGCCCGGGCCCCGGCCGATGACCCGCAGCATCGTCCACGCCTTGCTGGCGGCCGGCTTGTTCGGCGCCAGCACCCCATTTGCCAAGCTGCTGGTCGGCGAGCTTTCCCCGCTCCTGCTGGCCGGCCTGCTTTATCTCGGCAGCGGCATCGGTCTCGCGCTGGTGCGCCTGGTGCGCGACCGCGGCTGGCAGCCGCCGCGGCTCGATCGGGCCGAATGGGGCTGGCTGCTGGGCGCGATCCTGTTCGGCGGTGCACTCGGGCCGGTCGCGCTGATGACCGGATTGACGCACACGAGCGCCTCGAGCGCGTCGCTGCTGCTGAATCTGGAAGCGGTGCTGACGGCCATGATCGCCTGGGTGGTGTTCAGGGAGAACGCCGGCGGGCGCGTCGTGCTCGGGATGGCGGCGATCGTCGCCGGCGGGGTCACGCTGTCGTGGTCCACGGGGGATGCGGCTGCCTCGGGCTGGTTCGGCCCGTTCATGGTCGCGCTCGCCTGCCTGTGCTGGGCCATCGACAACAACCTGACGCGCAAGGTGTCGGCTTCGGATGCGGTGTTCGTCGCTGGCGCCAAGGGCATGATCGCCGGTCTGGTCAATACGCTGCTGGCGCTGTCGCTGGGGACGCCGATGCCGGATGCGCTCATCGTCGCCGCGGCGATGAGCCTCGGCCTGTTCGGCTACGGCATCAGCCTGGTCCTGTTCGTGCTGGCGCTGCGCGGGCTCGGGACGGCGCGCACCGGGGCCTACTTCTCCACCGCCCCCTTCATCGGTGCGGCCGTGGCCCTGGTCTTGCTCGGCGAATCCGCCGACCCCGCCTTCTGGCTCGCGGC
>JBFGUQ010000218.1:0-5089 GCA_041565515.1 Rhodocyclaceae bacterium
CGCCACCGCTGCGATCGCGCGGGCAGGGTCAGGCCTTCGCGGGCTCGGCCAGTTCGGACGCGGGCAGCGGGAGCTGGTAGTGATGAACGTCCATCTGCGGGAACGGGATGCTGATGCCGTTCTCGTCGAAGGCGATCTTGATGCGCTCCTTCAGCTCGCAGCCGGTGGCGAAGTAGTCCGAAGTCGCCACCCACGGGCGGACGTGCAGGTCGACGCTGCTGGCACCGAGCTGGGCCACGCCGATGAAGGGCGCCGGGTCGGCGAGGATGCGCGTGTCCTCCTGCAGCACGGACTCGATGATCGTCTTCGCCTTGCGGATGTCGTCGCCATAGCCGATGCCGAACACGAGGTCGATGCGGCGAGTGTCGCGGGCAGAGTAGTTGGTGATCACGTCCGCGTAGATGGCGCCGTTTGGCACGGTGATCTCCCGGTTGTCCGGGGTGCGGAAGATGGAACTGAAGATGCTTATCTTCTCCACCACCCCCTGCGTGCCGCCGGCCTCGACGAAATCGCCGGCCTTGAATGGCCGGAAGACGATAAGCATCACCCCGGCGGCGAAGTTCTTCAGCGAGTCCTGCAGGGCCAGGCCGATGGCGAGGCCGGCGGCGCCGATGATCGCCACCAGCGAGGTGGTATCGACGCCGAGGCGGTCGAGCGCCGCGACGACGACCACCAGCAGCAGTACGCCATTGAGGATGGTGGCGACGAAGTTGACCAGGATGTCGTCGAGCTTGGCACGGCCGAGCAGCGTGCGCGCCACGGCGACGACACCTTTCGCCACCCAGCGGCCGACGACGAAGATGCCTATGGCGAAGAGCAGGTTGATGCCCCAGGGCAGGGCGTACTTGTTGATCCAGTTGAGGTCGGCGAGTTGTTCGATCATGGGGCCTCTGTTGTTGTTGGTGGTGTCAGGGGGTGCGGCCTCCCCCTGCGGCAGGCTTCAGGCGGCGTCCAGCGTGCGGATGCGCGATGCCGAGGCCGCCGCCGCGGTGGCGCCGGTCTCGGCGCTCGCGGCGACCGCGTCGAGGAACTCCTCGCCCCAGCGCTGGGTGTCGTTGTACGTGACGATATCGAAAAGTTCCCGCATCCGCGAGCGCGCCTCCTTGGTATTCATCGCGATGCCCTGATAGAGCCGGGCGGTGAGGTCGGTGATGTCGTGCGGGTTGGTCAGCAGGGCGCCGTGCAGTTCGGCGGCCGCGCCGGCGAACTCGGACAGCACCAGCACGCCGCTGCCGTCGGTCAGCCCCTGCGTGGCGACATATTCCTTGGCGACCAGGTTCAGCCCGTCACGCAGCGGCGTGATCCACATGACGTCGGCCATCGCGTACCAGGCGACCACCTCCTCGAAGGGCAGCGGGCGGAAGAAGAACTGCACCGGGGTCCAGCCGACCGAGGAGAAGCGCCCGTTGATGCGGCCGACGGCCTGCTCTATCTGCGTCTGCAGGGTGTCGTAGATGGTCATTTCCTTGGCGGCCGGCACGCAGACCGTGAGCAGGGAGACCTTCGAGTGCAGCTCCGGATGCTGCTCGAGCAGGCGCTCGAAGGCCTGCAGCTTCTCCAGCGTGCCCTTGGTGTAGTCGAGTCGCTCGACCGACAGGATCAGCCGTGTGCCGGCGAGCTCGCTGCGCAGCTTTGCCATGCGCTCGGCGGCTTCGGGGGCGTCGAGTATGTGGCGCACGCGACCGACGTCGACGCCGACCGGATGAGCGCCGAGGCCGATGCGCCGGCCATGCACCTCGATCGCGGTGGTCGCCTCGTCCAGGCCGACGGCGCAGCCGTAGGTGCGGAAACGCGGTGCACAGCTGCGTGTTTCGAGCACCTTCACCGGCGCCACGCCGCGCGCGACGTCGACGAAGTTCTCCGCCTGGCGGGGGATGTGGAAGCCGACGTAGTCGCACTGCAGCAGGCTGCCGACGATCTCGCGCCGCCACGGCAGCACGTTGAAGACGTCGGCCGAGGGGAAATAGGTGTGGTGGAAGAAGGCGATGACCAGGTCCGGACGCAACTCGCGCAGATAGGCCGGCACCATCCACAGGTTGTAGTCGTGCAGCCACACGGTCGCCCCCGTCGCCGCTTCGGCGGCGGTGCGCTCGGCGAACAGGCGATTGACCTTGATGAAGACCGCCCAGTCCTCCTCGCGGAACACCGCGCGTTCCCAGAAGGTGTGCAGCGTCGGCCAGAAGGCCTCCTTAGAGAAGCGCTTGTAGAAGACATCGACATCCTCCTTGGTCAGCGCCACCCGCGCCGCGACCAGGCCGGGATGCTGCTTCTGGTCCACGACGGTGTGGGTCTCGAACGGGACCGCCTTCTTGGGGTCGTGAATCGCCCATGCCACCCAGGCGCCGCGCTGGCTGGTACCGAAGAAGCTCAGCAGGGTCGGGATGATGCCGTTGGGCGAGGTCGGCCGCCGGCGCACCAGCTGACCCTCTTCCATCGTCTCTTCGTAGGGCAGGCGGTGATAGACCATCACCAACTCGGACTTGCCGTGGGCGTCGATCGCGGTCAGTTCGGCATCGACGCCGGCCGGGCCGAGAAAGCCGAAGTGTCCGATCGCCTCGAGGATGCCGCCGCAGCCGGTGTGGCGGGCGTGATGCACCCGGGCACGGTCCTGCGTCGCCTCGAGCAGCGCCGGTTCCGACTCGCCCACGCAGACGCCGACGAAGCCATGCTCGTACATCGAGAGGTCGTTCAGGGTGTCGCCGGCGACCAGCACCGCATCCGGGTCGAAGCCGAGGTGCTTCACCAGCGCGGTCAGCGTGCTGCCCTTGTTGACGCCGCGCGGCAGGATATCCAGGTAGCGCTCGGCCGAGTACAGCACCTCGCAGCCGAGCGCGGCTGCGGCGTCGTGGATCTCGCGGGTGACCGCGCCGGCCTCGCAGAAGTAGGAGCAGCGGCGCTTCTGCGGAACCTCCTGGCGTTCGAGGCCGGGGAAGTGGCCGATCTTCTCGATCACGACGTGCTGCCCCGGCCAGCGGGAATCGATGTCGGACTGCAGCGGCTGGACCGGCTGCAGCGTGTGGCCATCGACGACGGTGCCGCCGACGTCGCAGATGATGTAGTCGGGCTGCGGGATCGAGGGATCCGACAGCAGCGGCATCACGACCTCGAGTCCGCGTCCGGTGACGAACACGAGCTTGATTTCGGGATGCGCGGCGATCAGCTGGTAGAGGCGCTGGCGGTTTTCGGGGTGGCCGGCGAGAAAGGTGCCGTCGAGATCGGTTGCGAGCAGCATGTGCGGTTCTCCTTGGGGGTGAACGCCGACATCAATGCCGACTTGTTTGAATTGGGGCGCTGCCGGCAAACCTGCGCAGGGCATCGAGCAGGGCGGCGACCATAGGGAGTAGGGCAGTCGAGCCGGCAAGGTGGCGTGATCACACGGGGCCGGGCATCGGTGCCGCTGGGGCGACCGCAGGTGGGCCGCGCCGGAAGCGCTTGAAACATTTGCACAAATACAATAGCGAATTTTGCTGCATTGCACAACCCGGCGTCGGGCGCAAGTCCGCCGGGATACCCCAGGTGCCCGGTCCGACGGGCGGCAAGGCCGGCGCGCCCACGGCCGCTGGCGCAAGAATCGCTGGCGCGGATACGACAATGCCCTTCGCGGCCTGCCGTCGGGAGCGCTAAACTTGCGCCCCTTGTGTCCTGTCCCGCTGGAGCGCTCCATGTCCACCCAACGCGTACTGACCGGCATCACCACCTCGGGCACGCCCCACCTCGGCACCTACGCCGGGGCGATCCGGCCCGCGATCGCGGCCAGCCGCCACCCGGGCGCGGAGAGCTTCTATTTCCTGGCCGATTACCATGCCCTGATCAAGACCAGCGATCCGGCTCGCGTGCAGCGCTCCACGCTGGAAATCGCCGCCACCTGGCTGGCGGCCGGGCTGGATACCGATCGCGTATGGTTCTACCGCCAGTCCGACATCCCGGAGATTCCCGAGCTGACCTGGTTGCTCACCTGTGTGGCCGGCAAGGGGCTGCTGAACCGCGCGCACGCCTACAAGGCGGCGGTCGACAAGAACACGGCCGACGGCGAGGATCCGGACGCCGGCGTGAACATGGGCCTGTTCATGTATCCGGTGTTGATGGCGGCCGACATCCTGATGTTCAAGGCGCATTCGGTGCCCGTCGGTCGTGACCAGATCCAGCACATCGAGATGGCGCGCGACATCGCGGCGCGCTTCAACCACCTCTACGGCGAGCAATTCGTGCTGCCCGAGGCCGAGATCGATGCCTCGGTCGCGACGCTGCCCGGGCTCGACGGGCGAAAGATGAGCAAGAGCTACGACAACACCATCCCCCTGTTCGCGCCGACGGTGGAGCTGAAGAAGCTGATCTTCTCCATCGTCACCGACTCGAGGGCGCCGGGCGAGCCGAAGGAGGCCGAGGGCTCGGCGCTGTTCCAGCTCTACCAGGCGTTCTCGAGCGCCGAGCAGGCGCGGGCGATGCGCGCCGCCTTCGACGACGGAATCGCCTGGGGCGAGGCCAAGCAGGCCTTGTTCGAACGCATCGAGGCGGCCGTGGCGCCGATGCGCGAGAAATACGAGACGCTGATCGCCGAGCCGGCGCAGATCGAGCGCCAGCTGCGCGAAGGCGCGGAAAAGGCGCGCGCCATCGCCACGCCCTTCCTCGCCGAACTTCGCCACGCGGTGGGCTTGCGCAATCTGGGCGCAAGCGTGCCGGCCACGGCCGCGGCGCAGCAGAAGGCGGTCGCCCCGCCACAGTTCAAGCAGTATCGCGAGGCCGATGGGCGCTTCTACTTCAAGCTCGTCGATGGCGACGGACGCGCGCTGCTGCAGAGCGTCGCCTTCGATTCGCCGCGTGAGGCCGGCGGCCGGATCGGCACGCTCAAGCGCGGTGGCATGCCGAGCGCTCATGGGGCGGAAGTCGAGATCGACGGCGCCCCGCTCGGCACGCTTGGCGAAGGCGTGAGCGCGGACGAGCTGCAGGCGGCGCTGAAGGCACTCGCCGACACCTAGTATCGGCCGCTAGTGCCCGCGTGGCGCGAAGCCGGCCCTTTTTCCCCATCGATGCCGGATAATTAGTGCGTCGCACCATCCTACTGACTCCCTCGTGATCCAGAACACCAAGC
>JBFGUQ010000219.1:0-5087 GCA_041565515.1 Rhodocyclaceae bacterium
GCATGCCGAGCTCAAGCGCCATGCCGAGGCCATCCGCAGCGAGCTGTTGCGGGTCCCGGACGTGGCCAAGGTGAGCTTCTTCGGTGAGCAGGCCCAGCGCGTGTTCATCGAGCTGTCCACTACCAAGCTCGCGACCTTCGGGCTCGAACTCTCCGCCATCGTCGACGCGCTCGCGGAGCAGAATGCCGAGACCGGCGCCGGCTTCTTCGACACCGCGGACGAACGCATCTGGTTGCGGCCCTCGGGCCAGTTCGAGGACCTCGAGGCGATCCGCGCGACCGTGATCCGCGCCGGTGGCCGCGCCTTCCGCATCGGCGACGTCGCCGAGGTCAGTCGCGGCTATGTCGAGCCGCCCACCGAGCGCATGCGCTTCATGGGCGAGGCTGCCTTCGGCATCGGCGTGTCGATGCGGGACGGCGGCGACATCATCGCCCTCGGCCAGCACCTCGACGCCGCGGTGGCGAAGATCGAGCGCCAGCTTCCGCTGGGCATCCGCCTCGAGCGCGTGGCCGACCAGCCGCGCGCGGTAAGTCGCTCGGTGAGCGAGTTCGTCGCCGTGCTGGCCGAGGCGGTGCTCATCGTCATGGCGGTGAGCCTGTTGTCGCTGGGCCTCCGAACCGGGGTCGTGGTGCTGATCATCATCCCGGTCGTGCTGGCGATCACCTTCCTGTTCATGGACGTGCTCGACATCGGCCTGCACAAGATCTCGCTCGGCGCGCTGATCATCGCCCTCGGCCTGCTGGTCGACGATGCCATCATCGCCGTCGAGATGATGGCGACCAAGATGGAGCAGGGCTGGGACCGCGTGCGTGCGGCCAGCTACGCCTGGACCTCCACCGCGATGCCGATGCTCTCGGGGACCCTGGTGACCGCGGCCGGCTTCCTGCCGATCGCCACGGCGGCCTCGTCCACCGGCGAGTACACCCGCTCGATCTTCCAGGTCACGGTGATTGCGTTGCTGGTGTCCTGGGTCGCGGCGGTACTGTTCGTGCCCTACCTCGGCTATCACCTCCTTCCCGATTTTCGCCGCCAGGCCGGCAAGCCCGGGCCGTTCTCGCGCCTGCTCGCGCGCGTGGCGCCGAAGCTGGGTCGGCGCCTGGGCGAGCGCGCGGCGCACGCACATGAGCAGCATGACGAGTACGCCATCTACCACACCGCCTTCTACACCCGCTTTCGGGCGCTGGTGAATGGCTGCGTCGCCCATCGCTGGCTCGTCATCGGCCTCACGCTGGCCATCTTCGCCGCCTCCCTGTTCGCGTTCGGCCGCTTCGTGCCGCAGCAGTTCTTCCCCGATTCCACCCGCCCCGAGCTGCTCGTCGACCTGAGCCTGGCGGAAGGCAGCTCGCCGCAGGCGACCGAGGCCGCTGTACGTCGCCTCGAGGCCTTCCTCGATCGCCAGCCCGGCATCGAGAACTACGTCGCCTGGGTCGGCGGCGGCAGCCCGCGTTTCTATCTGCCGCTGGACCAGCAGCTGGCGCAGACGAACTTCGCCCAGTTCGTCGTCCTCGCCGCCGGCGCTGGCGAGCGCGAGGCCCTGCGCACCACGCTGATCCGCCTGTTCGAGGACGAGCCCTGGCCGCTGCGCGCGGTGGTCAACCGGCTCGAGAACGGCCCGCCGGTCGGTTTTCCGCTGCAGTACCGGGTGAGCGGACCGGACTTCGGCGAGATGCGCCGCATCGCCCACCGCGTCGCGGCGGCGATGCGCGCCGACGTCCGCCTCGCCAATGTGCACCTGGACTGGGAGGAGCCGTCCAAGGTCGTGCGCCTCGCCATCGACCAGGACAAGGCGCGCCTGCTCGGGGTGTCCAGCCAGGACATCGCCGGCCTGCTCGCGACCTCGCTGCAGGGCATGACGGTGACGCAGTTCCGCGAGGGCAGCGAGACCATCTCGGTGGTGCTGCGCGGGGCCGACGCCGAGCGCGTGCATCTGGGCCTGCTGCCCGATCTCGTCCTGCCGGTGAGGGACGGGCGCAGCGTGCCGCTGGCGCAGGTCGCGACGCTCGAGCATGGCTTCGAGGACGGGGTGATCTGGCGGCGCGACACGATTCCCACGGTGACGGTGCGCGCCAGCCTGTACGGTGGCACCCAGCCGGCCGTGCTGGTGGGGGCGCTCGCGCCGCAGATGGAGGCGATCCGCGCCGCCCTGCCGCTGGGCTACCGCCTCGAGGTCGGTGGCGCGGTGGAGGAGAGCGCCAAGGGCGGCGGCTCGGTCGTCGCCGGCGTGCCCTTGTTCGTGATCGTCGTGTTCACCGTGCTGATGCTGCAGCTGCAGAGCTTCTCGCGCACGCTGATGGTGGTGCTGACCGCGCCGCTCGGCATGATCGGGGTGACGGCCTTCCTGCTCGCATTCGACAAGCCCTTCGGCTTCGTTGCCATGCTCGGCACGATCGCCTTGTCGGGCATGATCATGCGCAACTCGGTGATCCTGGTGGACCAGATCGAACAGGATCGCGCCGCCGGCCGTCCGCCGTGGGAGGCGATCGTGGAATCCACCGTGCGCCGCTTCCGCCCGATCGTGCTCACCGCCGCGGCCGCCATCCTGGCGATGATTCCGCTGTCGCGCAGTGCCTTCTTCGGCCCGATGGCGGTGGCGATCATGGGCGGGCTCACGGTGGCGACCCTGCTCACGATGCTGTTCCTGCCGGCGCTCTACGCGGCCTGGTACCGGGTGAGGCCGGGCGACACCGGCGCGACCGCCGGTGACGGCGATCGCAGTGCAGCATCTGCGCTAGAATGACGGGGTTTTGCGTTCTGATCACGCTTAAAGATTAGCGTGTGCTAATATTTCACCGGGAGCACCTGATGAACTTCGAAAAAGCGCGCTTCAACATGGTCGAGCAGCAGATCCGCCCCTGGGAGGTGCTGGATCAGGATGTGCTCGACCTCCTGATGACGGTCAAGCGCGAGGAATTCGTGCCGGCCAGCCACCGCGCGCTGGCCTTTGCCGACGTCGAGATCCCGATCGGCCACGGCCAGGTGATGTTGAAGCCGGTGATCGAGGGCAAGATCCTGCAGGCGCTGCAGTTGCACCAGAGCGACTCGGTGCTCGAGATCGGTGCCGGCTCCGGCTTCTTCGCCGCGCTGCTGGCGGCGCGGACCGAGTGGGTCCGCAGCGTCGACATCGACCCCGAGATGGTGAAGCTGGCGCATGCGAACCTCGCGCGCAGCGGCGTGGAGAACGTCATCGTCGAGGAGGGCGACGCCGCCCAGGGCTGGGCAAGCCGCGCGCCCTACGACGTCATCGTCGTCTCCGGCGGGCTGCCCGCCCTGCCGCAGTCGTTGCTCGAGCAGCTCAAGGTCGGCGGGCGCCTGTTCGCCTTCGTCGGCGAAGCCCCGGTGATGAAGGCGCGCCTGGTGGTCTGCGAGGCCGAAGGCCGCTTCCGCAGCGAGGACATCTTCGAGACGGTGGTGCCGATGCTGAAGAACGCGCCGCGCCACGACAGCTTCAGTTTCTGAAAGGTCCGCAATGCGCCAGATCAGCCCCGCAGAACTCGCCCAGTGGCTCGCCGACCCGCAGCGCGAGCCGCCCCTGCTGCTCGACGTGCGCGAGCCGTGGGAGTTCCAGTTGTGCCACATCGACGGCTCGGTGCCGATGCCCATGGGCGGCGTGCCGGCGCGTGCGGCCGAGCTCGACCCGGCGCGCGAGACCGTGGTGATCTGCCACCACGGCGGGCGCAGCGCACAGGTATGCATGTTCCTCGAGCGCCAGGGTCATGAAAAGGTGATCAATCTCGGCGGCGGCGTCGCCGCGTGGGCGGCGCAGGTCGACCCCAAGATGCCGCAGTACTGAAGCCCCGCAGCGGAACCCGGAGAGCACGATGAAGCGAGCGATTGCATTCTGTCTGGCAGGCCTGTTGTCGAGCGGCGCGCTGGCGGCCGACCTGCTCGAGGTCTACCGCGATGCGCTCGCCAACGATGCCAGTTTCGCCGCTGCCCGCGCCCAGTTCGAGGCCGGCCAGGAGCGGGTCGAGCAGGGGCGCGCGGGCCTGCTGCCGCAGATCGGGCTCAACGCCAACACGACCTGGAACGACGCCGAGATCGAGGCCTCCTCGGTGAGCGTCGACCGCAGCTACACCAGCAACGGTTACGGGGTGCAGCTGACGCAGCCGCTCTATCGCCTGCAGAACTGGGTGCAGTTCAAGCAGGGAGAGCTGCAGACGGCCCTGGCCGGGACCCAGTTCGAGATCGCCCGGCAGGACCTGGTGCTGCGCGTCGCCGATGCCTACTTCAACGTGCTTAACGCGCAGGACTCGGTGGCCGCCGTCGCCCAGTTGCGTGCCGCCGCGGCCGAGCAGCTCGAGCTGGCCAAGACCAGCTTCGAGGTCGGCACGGTCACGATCACCGACGTACACGAGGCACAGTCGCGTTTCGACCTCGCCTCGGCGCAGGAGATCGCCGCCCGCAATGAGCTCGAGGTCGCGCGCCAGACGCTGGCGCAGATCATCGGCAAGGAGCCCGAGGCGCTCGCCGGGTTGCGCGACGGGGTGGGCCTGCAGCGCCCGCAGCCGGACGACATCGCCGCCTGGGTGGCTGCGGCCGAAGCCGGCAGCTACGGCGTGCAGGCCCAGCAACTGGCGCGCGAGATCGCCGCGCGCGAGGTGGAGCGCGCCCGTGCCGGTCACCTGCCGACGGTCGACCTGGTGGCGACGCACGGCCTGAACCACAGCCCCTCGATCACCACCGACCGCTCCGAGGCCACCACCATCGGCCTGCAGCTGAACATTCCCCTCTTTTCCGGCGGTCGCGTCTCCTCCGTCACCCGCGAAGCTGCCGCCCTGCGCATGAAGGCCGACGCCGACCTCGAGGACGCGCGCCGCAGTGCCGCGCTCGCCGCGCGGCAGTCTTGGCTGGGCGTGACCAGTGGCATGGCGCAGGTGAAGGCGCTCGAGGCGGCGAAGGTGTCGTCGATGTCCTCGCTCGACGCCAACAAGCTCGGCTACGAGGTCGGCGTGCGCATCAACCTCGACGTGCTCAACGCCCAGACCCAGCTCGCCGACACGCTGCAGCAGCTGTCGCGCGCCCGCTACGACACCCTGCTCGCGCAGCTACGGCTGAAGGCGGCCGCCGGCACGCTCGGTGAGGAAGAC
>JBFGUQ010000220.1:0-5085 GCA_041565515.1 Rhodocyclaceae bacterium
ACTCGAACTCGAGCTCAACGGCCAGCCCTTCGCCACCGGCGTGAGCGATCGCAAGGGCAGCATCCCGCGCTTCGGTGAAAGCGTGCTGAGCGTGCCGGTGACCGTTTCGGCCCTCGCGGCGGTGCGACAAGCGCTGGGCCTGGCCGAGGGCGCGCCGCTCGACGATCTCCCCTACGTGCTGCGCGGCAAGCTTGCCGGCGGGGTGTTCGGCACCATGCGCTTCACCGAAGAGGGCACGCTGAGCCTGCCGCGAGGGGGCCGCTCCGGCACCTGAGCGGCCGCAGGGGATCTGACGCCGCATACCCGCACGCGGCGCTCCGCCGGCAACCAAATCGACCGCGACGAATCCATTGGAGAGGTCGTTGCGAGCAAGCGGCTCCCCGAATCGCTTCCGTCGGGCAGCCCGAGCCATGAATGCAGGACAACTTTCTTCGGGAGTCGAGGAAGATGCAAGGCTACAGCAGGCCCGCGATCGCCCTGCACTGGCTGCTGGCGATCCTGATCTTCAGCACCTTCCCGCTCGGCGTGTATATGACCGGGCTGGACCTGTCGCCGCTGAAGCTCAAGCTCTACTCGTATCACAAGTGGATCGGCATTACCGCGCTGATGCTGGTGCTGCTGCGCCTGGGCTGGCGCATCGTCCGCGGTGCGCCGGCCGCCCTGCCCGCACCGGCCTGGCAGCAGAAGGCCGCCGCGGCGACGCACCTGCTGCTCTACGTGCTCATGTTCGCCGTGCCGCTGACGGGCTGGACGATGAGCTCGGCCAAGGGCTTCCAGGTGGTCTGGCTCGGCGTGCTGCCGCTGCCCGATCTCGTCGGCAAGGACGAGGCGCTCGGCGATCTGCTCCTGAACGTGCACTTCGCCCTCAACCTCCTGCTGCTCGCACTGGTGGGCCTGCATGCCGCCGCCGCCCTCAAGCATCACTTCATCGACCGCGATGCGACGCTTGCACGCATGCTGCCGCTCGTGCGGCCGAAGACCTGACAGGAACACGGCAATGGCAATGAATACCCCCACCCGCGCCGCCCTCCTTCTTGCCACCACGGTGGCATTCACCGCCCTGAGCGCCCATGCGATCCAGTTCGTCGAGGTCCGGCCGTCCGAGAGCCGGATCAGCTTCGTGTCGAAGCAGATGGGCGTGCCGGTCGAGGGGCAGTTCGGCAAGTTCGTCGCCGAGGTCGAATTCGACCCTGCCAGGCCGGAGGCGGGCAAGGCGAGCATCGAGATCGACCTCAGCAGCATCGACGCCGGCTCGGCCGATGCGAACGTGGAGGTGGCCGGCAGAAAGTGGTTCGACATCGCGAACCATCCGCTCGCCCGCTTCGAGTCGAGCAGCGTGAAGGCGCTCGGCGACAATCGATTCGAAGTCCGCGGACCGCTCAGCATCAAGGGTCGCACGAAGGAGGTCGTGGCCAGCTTCAGCCTGCGCCAGGAGGGCAATACCGGCGTCTTCGAAGGCGCGTTCCCGTTCAAGCGCATCGAGTTCGGCATCGGCGAAGGCATATGGGCCGACACCGACGTGGTCGCGGACGAGGTGCAGATACATGTTCGCCTCGTCGCGGAGGGCGACTGAGCCCGCGGCCTGCGGTCGCCGACGCCGGCCACGCGATCGCTCCGGCGCTCACGGCGCCTGCCGACCCGCAGGCCCGTCGGACCGCCGCCAACCGCCCGCCGGCGTATCATCGGGGCTGCCTCCACCACCCCTGCCGCCATGCCTGCCTCTCTCCCGCTCCGCCTCGTTCTCGCCCTCGGCCTGTTGCCGCTGTCCCTTTCGGCCCGGGCCGAGACCGTCGGCTGCGTCACCACCGCCTGGAAACTGATCGGCGCCAACCACAAGGTATGCGTCGATGCCTTTTCCGACCCCAGGGTACCCGGCGTGACCTGCCACGTCAGCCAGGCCCGCACCGGCGGCGTCGCCGGCACGTTCGGCCTGGCGCAAGATCCGTCGCAGTTCTCGCTCGCCTGCCGCCAGACCGGTCCGATCACGCTGCCCGAGAGGCTGCCGGAAGAGGAAACGGTATTCTCCGAAGACACCTCCATCCTGTTCAAGGAGACGCGGGTCATCCGCATGTGGGACGCCGAGCACCACACGCTGGTGTATCTGGCCATCAGCCGGAAGTTCATCGAGGGCGCACCGGCGAATTCGATCTCCACCGTGCCGGTCATGCCCTGGGGGGGTCGGTAGCCGGCCCAGGGCCGGTCGAGGCCTGTCGGACTTCCGCCCCGAAGAGGCGGGCGCCGCCCGGTGACGGTCATGAAGCGGAGCCGACCGGCCTTGCCTACAATCCAGCAAAGGGTTGCGACCAATGGCGCCCCCGGCCAGTTGCGCCCTTGCCCACGGATCGGACAAGGAGAAAACAATGCTGAAATGGGCAATCATCTTCGCCATCGTGGCCGTCATTGCCGGCGTGCTCGGCTTCACCGGCATCGCCGCCGGTGCGGCAAAGATCGCCAAGCTGCTGTTCACCCTCTTCGTGCTGCTGTTCCTGGTCTTCCTGGCGCTGGCCTTGCTGGGTATCGGCGCGGTGGCCTAGCGCCGGCGTATCGACGAGTCCTTCGCCGGCGCGCTTGGGCTCACTGCACGCGGACGGGCGCGGCGATCGGCCGCCGGTGCCGCCGGCAAGGCCGCGACGAGCGCGCCCGCTGCGGGCGTGACGTCGGTGGTGATGTTCACTTCGCGTCCAGCGTATCATCGCGGCTGATGCCCCTCGCCCGATCGCACCCGTGTCACGAAACCACCCGCCGCGCCGCGCCCCACGCCCGTTGCCCGCCACCGTCCTGAATTCATGGGCCTGCAGTTGATCCCGCTGCTGCTCCTGTTCGGCCTGATGCTGCCGGTCACCGGCATGGTGCCGGTTCTGCCCGACTTCACGGTCGCGCGCTTTGCCGGCCTGGGCCAGTTCGAGAGCCACCTGTTCATGTCGGCCAACATGATCGGCGCGCTCATCGGCGCGCCGATCGCCGGCCTGATGTCCGACCGGATCGGCCGTCGCAAGCCGCTCGCCGTGGTGGCGCTGGCGGTCAATGGGGTCGCGCTGCTCGCCCTACCGCTGGCCGACAGCTACCCGCTGCTGCTCGCGCTGCGGCTGTTCGAAGGTTTCTGCCACATGGCCTCGCTGTCCCTGCTAATGGCCGCGGCGGCCGACCACGCCGGTCAGGCCGGACTGGGCGCCCGCATGGGCGGGGTCGGTGCGGCGATCAGCCTGGGCGTCGCCGCCGGGGCGCCGCTGGGCGGCTGGCTCGGCGGTATCGATCCGATGTGGGTTCCGCAGGGCGGCGGCGCGCTGTCGCTCGGGCTGGCAGTGCTCGCCCTGCTCGGCCTGCGCGACGTCACCGGTGTGCGCCGCGGCCTCGACCCGGCCACCATCGTTCGCGCCTTGCGCAGCCGGCGCGAACTCGTGGTTCCGCTCGCGTTCTCCTTCGTCGACCGCCTGACGGTCGGCTTCATCGTGTCGACGCTGGTGCTCTACCTCGGCACCGTGATGAACTTCGAAGCAGGCGCGATCGGCGCGGCGATGGCGGCCTTCCTCGTCCCGTTCTCGCTGCTCACCTGGCCAGCCGGCCACCTGTGCCGCCGGGTCGACCCGCTTGCCATGATGATCTCCGGCAGCGTGCTGTACGGCGTGTTTCTCGCCGCACTCGCCTTCGTGCCGGCCGGCGGATTCGTGCCGGCCATGGCGGCAGGCGGCGTGATCGCTGCGCTGATGTATGCGCCCTCGCTGGTGCTCGCCGCGCAATACGGTGGCACGGACTGCCGCGCCAGTGCGCTCGCCGCCTTCAACATGGCCGGTTCGCTCGGCTTTGCCACCGGCCCGCTGCTCAGCGGAGCGCTGCTCGCGCTGTTCCAGCATCTTTTCGTCAACCCGTATGCGGCAGTATTCGTCTGCGTCGGCGCAATCGAGGCCGGACTCGCGCTGGCGGTATTCGCGCTGGTGAGGCGGGGCCGCCTGCAACCACCGGTATCACTCGGAACACCATGAAACTCTCGCGCCTGTACCAGCCACGCAACCCGCAGTTCTGGCTGATGATCGCACTCAACGTGCTTTCCTCGCTGCTGGCCTGGGTCCTGCGCACGTATCCGCTCGTCCCCCTGGCGGCGATCGTGGTGGCCGGGTTCGCGCTGGCGAACGCCGTCATCGGCATCCGCCTGGCGCTCGCCCTGATGCGCAGCGACGATGCCCCGCCGGCGCAGGCGCGGGACTAGCCGCCCGGCGCGATCCCTGCCCGATCGGGCCGACGCCGTTGCGCCGGCCCGCAAGGATTCATCACCGTCGTCGGCACCTGCCGGCTGCATCGCGTCGCCGAGCACCGCGACCCAGCGTTGGTGGCGCGTGACCTGGTCGTACTCGTTCGTCACCATGGACCAGCCAGCAGCGGCGCCCGTAGATCGTCTGGTGCGCGCACTCGCTTTCGACGCGGATGTCGCCGAAGGCGATGCCGGCAAATGCGCGCAGCGCTTCGTCGTGATTGCCGGGAATGAAGAACACCTTGTCGCCGCAGCTCGGGCGGCGAAAGCGACGCCCAGGTGACAGAACCCGCTCGTTCCGATGGCTGTGCGCGGCCGCGCCGCTGCGGGATGGCCGCACTTCCGGCTAGAGGCCGGTGCCGGCGTCGAGCGCGGCAAGCACGCGCCCGTCCTCGTCGTAGAGATCGGTGCGGAACGAGACCGCCCCCGTCTCGTCGATGGCTGCCGTGCGGTACAGCAGCATGACGGTGACACGTCGCTGGACCGGCACGACCTGTGTCCTGCCGGTCGCGATCGCGGCATCCAGCCCTTCGGCGCTCCAGCGCACCGGGTCGTCGAGCAGCAGCAAGGCCAGCTCCCGCGGCTTCTCCAGGCGCACGCATCCGGAACTGAAGGCGCGCGCAGGCTTGCGGAACAGCGAGCGCGAGGGCGTGTCGTGCATGTAGATCGCGTAGCGGTTGGACAGCGAGAACTTGATCTGGCCGAGCGCACCGTCGGCACCCGACTGCTGGACGATGCGATATGGGAAGCCGCTGCGGCCCGCATCGGCCCAGTCGATCAGGGCCGGGTCGACCGCCCGCCCACTGCGGTCGACGACGCGCATCTGGTGCTCGTCCAGG
>JBFGUQ010000221.1:0-5070 GCA_041565515.1 Rhodocyclaceae bacterium
CCTTCCCGGTCTACGCGTCTGGGCGCTGTCGTCCTACCCCTATCTCGTGTTCTACGTCGAGCACCCGAACCACATCGACGTCTGGCGCATATTGCATGGACAGAGCGACATTCCCGCATGGATGCAGGACCCAGACGTCTTCTCCTGAAGTAATTGCCGGGCCCTGCGCGGGGGCGATTATCACGGTCCGTTCATCGGATCTCCGCTCCAGTGGCGGCTCATGGCCGGGTCAGGCCAAGGCGGGCGTCAAGTTGGCCGCCGTAAATCGGACATCCTGGACGATCCAGCGAGGAAGATTCTGACCGGATCACCAACGGCCGCTTGTGGCCGGGCTGAGCCCTCGGGAAGGCGGCGAACAACGGCTGGAGCGCTCATAAAGCTACTCGTCGTCCGCGAAAGGTGGCACTCGCAGGCGAATGGCGGCTTACAGGTGAGGGGTCCAGTTCAACGTCAGCTTCCGGGAGAAACCGCCAGCGGCCCCTTAGGCCGACAATCTGACCGTCCCCCCTCCCTCCGGCCGCAGCAACCTCCCCGGCGGACGAATCTCTGCGGAACGGCTGCCGTACCCTTGTCGTTGATCCCCCGCCTGCTTGACCACGACATCGATGGCCGCCGGAACCGACGCACCATCCAGGCTGCGCACGAACGGTTCCTGGTGCTGATGTTCGTGCAGAAGTCGGCGTCCGCCGGGTACTTGGTAACGCGCAAGGCGTCCGCTAGCGACTAGGCGTGTCATGGCGTGCGGAGACCGTCACCTCGAAAGCAGAGGTGCTGCGCCTTGGGCCCTGAGGACCTGCGTGCCCAACACCGCCGGGCCGCGTGTCGAACGACACGTTTTACGCCGTAATATTACGTTCGACAGTCTCGAGCGCCAGATCAAGACGGCCCGCCCCGCAGGTCATCCGGGCCACCGTCGGCAACACTTGCGCTGCGATTCAGAGCGCTCGGGCCATCTGGCCCAGCGTTCGAGCCAGACGGCCAGTCCGAGCCTACGACCAAGCGGTCAAACCTCGTCCCGACGCAGGGAATTCGGGATGTCGTAATCCGACCGGCCGCCGCGTGCGCTCATCCGCTCCAGGATGCCCCGACGCCACCCCTTGGGCGGCTCGAGCGCTTTCTCCACGCTCGCAACCAGCGCCTCGCTCACCGCGCCGCCGGCGACGCAGGCCAGCAGGTGCTCGGCCAGCGCCTGCGCTTCCGGCTCCGCAGCCGCGCGCGCCAGCACGACCAGGCAGGCGAGCACGACATCGGCCTCGGCGGCGCCCTTGCGCACGAGCTTGCCCAGCGCGTTGGCCTGGTCCTCGTCCAGACCGAGTTCGACCAACTCGTCGATCCGAGCCGGGAGCGACTTGATGTCGCCTCCGGTTCGTGCCGCGACCGCCGCGAGCAGGCTGCGGCGTTCGGCTTCGATGCGCTGGCGCGCGATCTCGCTCGGGCACCCGAGCGACTGGGCGACGTCGTCGGGCGGGGCGACATGCCGGCGCGGCGCGCTGCGCATCACGGCCGGCACAGGCAGGTCGTAGGCAATGGACGCACACTGCATCGGTACCACGGTTCCGACGCCGCCCCAGCCGGCCGCGAGCATGTGGGGCGTCTCCTGCAGCCGGGGCACCGAATCGGCGCGTTCGCCGGCCTCGCGCTCGAGCACGACGATGTAGTCCGTGTCCGGGCTCACCAGTTGATGACGCACGGCCCAATCGCCCCGCTCGCGGGCCGGAATCATCGGCAGGCGGGCGGCTGCGGCGCAGCGCGCGACGGCGTCGGCAAGGTGCGGGGCCGGGGCGAGGGGGATCGCGACGCGTTGTTCGGTACCGTTGGCGTAGCGCAGCGTGGCGCTAAGCGATTTCGGGGCCGACTGCAAGCGCGCATAGACGGTGAAGGCATCACCGGCGAAGAGCGCGCGCGCCGGGCGCGCCTCCCAGTGCGCCTGGCCGTGCCAGTCGAGCTCGACGGCGACGATGGCCTGCTGGCGCATGCGGCCGAAATGCGCGGCGATGCGCTGCGCCATCGCTTCGTTGGGCGCGACCAGCTCGCAGGCGCCGCCTGTGCGCTCCGCAAGCTCGCGCACCGTGTCCTCGGCCACGGCCGCGCCGATGCCGACGGTGAAGATCCGAACGCCCTGCTCCCGCGCGTCGTCGGCGAGACGGTCGAGGTTCCACACCTCGCCGTCGGTGAGCAGCAGGATGTCGAGGCGGCGGGCCTCGCGCCCCGGGGCGCGGAGTTTCATCGCCGCCTGCAGCGCGACGACGAGCTCGGTGCCGCCCAGATCGGCCTCGGCCTGGGAGACCCACTGCCGGGCGAGCAGCAGGTTGTCGGCGTCGGCCGCGACCAGCGCCGGGCGGAACGCGAGCGCCCGACTGCCGAAGCGCACCAGCCCGAAGCGGTCGGCCGGCTGCAGGCCACCGAGCGCCAGCATCACGCCTTCGCGCGCGTGCCGGATGCTGTCGCCCGCCATCGAGCCCGAGCAGTCGAGCACGATCACGACGTCGCGCCCGCCGTCGGCGAGCGGGCGCGGGGGCGGCAGGAAGCTCGCCATCACCACCGCGCCGGGTTCGGCGGCCTCGGCGCCCTCCCCGACATCATCTGCGTTCACCCGGATGCCGGTCGCCTCCATGTCCTGCTGCTGCAGGTCGAGCACGAGATCGCGGTCCATGCCTGCGCCGCTCACGATCAGCGTCAGCCGCTCGGGCGATGCATCGCAGACGATCTGATGCGTCGGGCAGGCGAACCGCGCGCGCGCGAGCGCCCCTTCGAGATGGATGCGCGCTTCGAACGGGTAGTCCACCGTGAGATCCGCCTTCGGCAGTTGCCAGGCGGGGATGTCCGAGGGCGAACCGTAGCGCGGCGCGATCGTCGTCGGCAGCCGATAGCGCAGCCGCCCGCCGTGCAGGCGCAGCGGCTCGGCGTAGCGGATGCGGATTCGGGCCGCCTCGCCCGCCATCAGGTTGCCCAGCGTCGCGCCATAGAGGCCTTCGCGGAGCTGGGTGAGCCGAAACGCGCTGTGGCCGTCCTCTACCGCTGCTTCGTAGCGCTCCTCGGCTACCGTGCGCGGCACGACCTGGCCGGCGAGCTTGCGCTCGCCCAGTTCGACGTCGAAGCCGAGCAGCACCGCATCGACCGGCAGCGCGAACGTGTAGGTGATCTCCAGATTGAACGCCGAGGTGTTCTCGTAGCGCTGCTCGATCACGCTCTGCGCGAGCAGGCCCGCCAGATGCGCCTCAACGCTTGCGCCGCGAAAGGCCACCCGCCGCCCGTCGGTCGCCACCAGTCCGATGCTCTCATTCATTTTCTTCTTCCCCCTGGACATCGTCGTATGCCGCCAGCACGCGGCGAAAGAGTTCGCGCACCGCCTCGGGCGACAAGCCCGCCCGGCCCGCGTCGATCATGAGCTCCACCCCGTCGTCGACGACCAGCCGACTGACCACCTCGACCGTGCCGCGCCCGCGCGGCCTGGGCGGCACGGCTGCCGCATCGGGCTTCTCGAGCAGTTCGCGGATGCGCTCGAGCGACAGCCCGGCGCGCTGCCACTTGCGGATCGCCAGCAACTGCTCGAGATGCCGCGCGAAGTAGCGCGCGCCGCGTGCGAGGCCCTCGGGCCGGTCGACCAGGCCGAGCTGCATGTAGTAGCGCACGGTGCGCTTGGGCAGCTCGACCAGCGCACACAGCTCGTCGAGGCTGTAGCTCGGGTCGGGGTGTTCGGTGGGTGTCATGGCGCCCTGCCGTCTGCTGCTTCAGTGGAATTTATAGTAACACCATTGCTGTTCTTTACAAGTGTATTATATGACGCATATCCATGTCGCTTGACCGCGACTGGACGATGCGGTGTAATCCCGAACAGGCGCCGATTTGAGCAGTCAGCTTGCGGGCGCGATACAAATGCAGCTAAAGCGGTCGGACCCGAAACCCGCTTTGGCGCCGCGCCACAGCGGGTTTTTCGTTGGTGGCCGTCCCCGATTTGGCCCGGCTTGCGGGGGACGTTAAATGCATACCGCTAAAGAGGGCATGTCCTCGCACAGGAGATCTGGACATGGCAATCGAACTGCGTTTTCTCACCGCCCTCATCCGCAAGGATGCCGTCGCCGCGAGCTTTCCCGGCGGCCTCGCGGGCTTTCGCCGCACCCACCCCGAGGCCCTCGAAGACGAAGGCCTGTTCGCGATCCGCTCGCTGTCTGGCGGCGAACTGAACGAGGCCCTGGACGACATCGCGGCGGCGGGCCTCGACCTCGGCGCCTGTTGCGCGGTCGGTGACATGTGGGGCGGCCCGTTCACTCCCTGCGACGGCATCGCCTTCGAGCGGATCGAGTCCGAATCGGGCCTGCCGAGGTGGCTCGCCCGACTTGGCGCATGAGCCCCGGCTGAATCTCATCGACACGGACTGGCCCACCTCACGGGCCGGGGGGATTTGATTCCCGCTTGCGGCCCCCGCCATACAGGCAACGCCGCTAAAGAGGAGACTTCGCAATGGACCGTCGCACCTTCCTGAAGACGCTCGCTGCCCTGGGCGTCACCGCCAGCCTTCCGCCGGACCTCGCCGCCGCCACCGCAGCCGAGATCGACTCGGCGTGGAATGCCGCCTCCAGTCACTGGGGGCTGTTCGAGGTGAATGACTTCGGCACCCTGTCCTTCGCCAACTTCGAGGAGCCCGCGACCCGGCGCGTGGCCTACTTCCTGCCCGACGCCGAGCGCATCGGCAGCGGCGACGCTGAGACCTGCGCACCGCTGCGCTGGCACGTGTGCGATCTCTATCGCGACGTCCTCGAGGATCAACTGCGCGCAAACGGCAGCCCGATCGACTGGAGCGAACTCGAAGACCGGGTGGAAGCGGGCTGGGCGGACTGGTTCGATCAATGCTCCGGCGAGACGCACGACCGGCTCGTGGCTGCGATCGACGCCTGGCTCGACAGCGAGCCGGACTGGGGAGACGAGTCGGATGAGCTGTACAAGACCGGCAACGCCCAGGGCGCCGCGTACGACTATTTCCTGAGCATCGACGGGGACACGCTCGATGCGCTCGGCATCGGGATCGTCGAGGGCGATTGCCCGGGCAGCAGCTACTTCGCTGCCGTGCTC
>JBFGUQ010000222.1:0-5065 GCA_041565515.1 Rhodocyclaceae bacterium
CGTGCGCGACCCCGACGCCAGCCTGCACGCCGAGGCGCTGGCAGCCAAGCTCGCGTTCGCGGCTGGCGCCGACGCCGTGGAGTCGGTCGACGCCTACGACCTCGCACTGCGCCTGCTAGGCGACTCGATCGGCGCCAACCTGCTGCTGCTGGGCTACGCCTGGCAGCGCGGCCGCGTGCCGGTCTCGCTCGCCGCGCTGGAGCGGGCGATCGAACTCAACGCCGTCGCCGTCGACATGAACCGAATGGCGCTGCACCTCGGCCGGCTGACGGCCGAGTCGCCACGCCTGGTGCTCGAACTGGCCGAAGAGCCGGCCCCGCCAGCGATGACGCTCGACGCGCTGATCGCGCATCGCAGCGCGCATCTCACCGCATACCAGGACGTGGCCTATGCTGCCCGTTACCAGGACCTGGTCCGGCGCGTGCGCGAGGCCGAAGCGGAATCGTGCACCGACGGCAGCATGCCGCTCACCACTGCGGTGGCGCGCGGCTACGCCAAACTGCTGTCCTACAAGGACGAGTACGAAGTCGCCCGCCTGTACACCGACGGCCGCTTCCAACAGGCGCTGGCAGAGAGCTTCGACGGCGAGCTGCGCCTGTCTTTCCACATGGCCCCGCCACTGCTGGTGAAGGCCAAGACGGGGGCATTGCCGGTCAAGCTGCGCTACGGCCCGTGGTTATTCACGGCAATGAAGTGGCTGGCCAGGGGCAAGCGTCTGCGCGGCACCTGGGCCGACCCGTTCGGGCGCACGGCCGAGCGCCGCATGGAGCGCGCACTTGCGGAGCGTTACGCTGAGATGATCGAAAAGCTGCTGCCCAAGCTCGATGCGAACACTCTCGGGCCCGCCATCGAACTGGCGGCGCTGCCCGGGCGAATCCGCGGGTTCGGACATGTGAAGCTGGCCACGTTGCCGGCTGTGCTGGCGCGCGAGGCTGAACTGCTCGCCGAATTCGGCGAGCAGTCCTTTCTCGCCCACGCAGTGCCGGAGGAAGCACTGCGGGAAACCGCGGGCCGGCATCGCGCCAGCCCGCTGGTCACCGCGCGTTGAGCGCGGGAGACCTCGTCAGCTCGCGAGCGCCGTGCGCGGCTTGGACTCGCTGCTCGTTTCCACCTGGCGCAGCCCTTCCCTGCCTTCCTTGCTTTCCTTGCCGGCCTTCGCCAGGGATTGGACGTCGCCCGAGATCTCACCGCCTTCCTCGATGAAGATCGTGCCATAGCGGATCTTGCCGCTGACCCGGCCGGTGGCGTGGATGATCAGTTGCTTGCGCGCGGTCAGTTCGCCGTCGAAGTTGCCGTGGATCTCGGCGACGTCGATGCCTACCGTGCCCTGATAGGCGCCTTTCTCGGCGATTCGGATCACGCGGCTGTCCATGGTCGCCTCGACCCGACCTTCCACCACCAATGTGTCGCAATCCAGAATTTCCGCGCCCTTGAGCTTGACGTCCGGGCCGACGATCAGGCGGCTGCCGCCCCCATCGGCCGCGTCGGCCGCCGGCGCAGCCGTCTCGGTGCGAACCTCGTCCGTAGCCGCTGACGCGGTCGCGGAGGTGTCTCGCTGCGACGACACACCCACTGTTGCAGTGCCAGATGAAGGCTTGTCGTCCGACGCGCCGGTACTCGCTCCGAGCGTACGCGTGGTCCGCGTGGACTGGGGTTCGGCGGTCTTCGGGAACATCGAGGGCTTGTTGAACATGTCATCTCCTGAAAAGTGGACCGGGCCGTCCGGCGCAGCCCGACGCGGGCAAGTCGCAAGCACCATGCCAGCATGAAAATACCTATGCTTGTCGTGGACTTGCATCACGCCCTGAACAATCTGCCCGGGACAAGGCCATCGTGCAAGCACCATTAATGTCGCCCATGCCCGACAGCTATTTCCCAAACATTGACTAACACCATGTTCTTGCTAGAGTTTGGTTTGTCGCTCAATAGCGACAAGATCATGATGTCGTAACTTCGGCTTTCACTTGTCCGGCACGCCAGGCGGCGTGCTCGCCTACACTCGGAGCTTGTGCCCATCGCCTCTCGCCCGTCTCAAATGTTGCGCCCGTCATTTCGCACCGCCCTGCTTGCCAGCTATCTCGCGATCGTCGGCATTCTCGCCGCCGTCGCGGCGAGCGGCTGGCTGAGTCTCGAGCAATTCGCGCGCAACAGCAGGGAGGGTGGCGCAGCCGCGGTCGCGCTCAGTTCCGCGGTGCAACAACTGGGCGAACGCACGGTGGACATGGAGCGCAGCGCGCGACAGTTCCTCGTCCTCGAAGATGCCATCCTGCGCGAGCGCTTCGCCGCCGCCCACGCGAAGGCGGTCGGCGCCGTCGCGCAACTGGAAACCGCCCTGCCGGACGCCGGGCCGATCGCACACGAATGGCGCACGCTTGCCGAGCGGACCCGTAGCGCCCTCGCCAGCGTCGCCATGGACGGGCAGGTCCGCGCCGCGAGCGCCGGGATGATACCGACGGGTAGCCGCCACCCCGGCGGCGCGGATGCGCCGGACGCGACGCGTGACGTCATCGGCCCGCTCGCGCACCTCGTCGAACTCAACGATGCGTTCGCCCTGCGCGTGCGCGAACGCATCGATGCTCACAACCTCGACATGCTCGAAGCCCTGGATCGCAAGCGCGAGGCGCTGGCCGGGCAGATCGTCGCAGCGATCGTGCTCGCGCTTGCGCTCGCCGCGCTCACCGGATGGTGGCTGCTGCGCCCGCTGCGGCGCTTCGAGCGTGCCATCGCCGAACTCGGAGACAACCGCTTCGACGCCCCGATTGCCGTCGGCGGCCCTTCGGACCTGCGCCAGCTCGGTCATCGCATGGACTGGCTGCGGCTGCGCCTTGCCGAACTCGAGGCTAATCGCAACCGCGTACTGCGCCATGTCTCGCACGAGCTCAAGACCCCCCTCTCCTCGCTGCGCGAGGGTGTGGCCCTGCTGGCCGACGGCGTCCTCGGTCGCCTGAGCCCGGAGCAGCGCGAGGTGACGGGCATTCTCGATCACAACGCCCGTGCCCTGCAGGAGCGCATCGAGCAACTGCTCGACTACAACGCCATCCAGTTCGATGCCCGCCGCCTCGAACTGCGCCCGACCGCGCTGTCTGCGCTGGCACATCAGGTTGCGGCCGAACTGCAACTGCAGGCGCAGGCGCGGAAGGTGCGTGTCACGGTATCGGGCGACGCGCCGCCGGTCGCCGCCGATGCGGGCAAGCTGCGCATCGCGCTCTCGAACCTGCTCGCCAATGCCATCAACTTCAGTCCCGAAGGCGAGGAGGTGCGGATGCAGATCTCCGCACAGGGGGGTGGCGCACGCATCGACTGCTGCGACGGCGGGCCGGGCGTGGCACCGGCCGAGGAAAAGCGGATCTTCGAACCCTTCTTCCAGGGCAGCCGCCGCGCGCAACGGCCGGGCAAGGGCAACGGCCTCGGGCTTGCGATCGTGCGCGAGTTCGTCACCGCCCATGGCGGCTCGGTCGAGGTCGTGCGAGCCACGACAGGCGCCCATTTCAGGATCGAACTTCCCAATGGTGCTTGATCCTTCTCTGCGCCGGCGCAGGCTCCACAGCCTGCGCCTGTCGCTGGCCGCGGCGGCGCTGGCAGCGCTCGCCGCCTGCGCGACGCCGACGCCACGCGAGACGAGGGACCGGCCCTCGCCGCAGCAGAGCGCGGAACGCCAGCTGCAACGGGCGATGCAGGCCGCGCATCCGCGCAGCGGCAGCGCCTCGCGCGCCCGCAGCCTGCTCGAAGGCCTGCTCGCCGCCGAAGACGAAGCGTCGCGGGCGCTGCACCCCTTTGCCCGTGCCCTTCTCGACCAGCTCATCGAGCGCCAGCGCCTGGGCCAGGTCAACGAGCGCCTCGAGCAGCAGCTCGAGCGCAGTGCCCAACAGCTCGCGGAAAGCGAGCAGCATGCCGAGGCGCTCCAGCGCAAGCTCGACGCACTCGCCGAGATCGAGCGCAGCCTGCCGCCGCGGCCAGCCACCCCCCAGCCCCTGCAGGCACCGCCCCGGGGGCTGCCGCCATGAGCCGCACGGACACGCCGGCGAACCCGGCTGAGCAGGCGCGCGCGCGCCTGCTGCTGGTCGATGACGACACCGATCTGCTGCGGCTGCTGTCGATGCGCTTGTCCGCCAGCGGGTATCGGGTCAGCACGGCCGAATCGGTCGAGGCCGCGCTCGCACGCCTCGCGGTCGAACGCTTCGATCTCGTGGTCAGCGATGTCCGCCTCCCCGACGGTGACGGTCTGGCCCTGTTCGAGGAGATCCGCCGCCACCACCCGGCCATGCCGGTGATCCTGCTCACCGCCCACGGCACCATCCCGGACGCGGTAGAGGCGACCTCGCGCGGCGTTGCCGGCTACCTGACCAAGCCCTTCGACAGCCAGACCCTGCTCGCCCGCATCGCGCAGGTCCTGCACACCGCCACGCCCGCCGGCCCGACGAGCCCGGCGGGCGACGACTCCTGGCGCGGCGCGCTCATCAGCCGCAGCGCGCGCATGCACGCCCTGCTCGACGAGGCCCGGCTCATCGCCGCCTCCGACGCCAGCGTGATGATCCGGGGCGAGAGCGGCACCGGCAAGGAGTTGCTCGCGCGCGCCCTGCACCGCGCCAGTGCCCGTGCCGGCGCGCCCTTCGTCGCGATCAACTGCAGCGCCATCCCCGAGCCGCTGCTCGAATCCGAGCTCTTCGGCCATGTCCGCGGCGCCTTCACCGGCGCCACCAGCAGCCACACCGGGCTGTTCCAGGCTGCGAACGGCGGCACGCTGTTCCTCGACGAGATCGGCGACATGCCGCTCGCCCTGCAGGTCAAGCTGCTGCGCGTGCTGCAGGAACGGGCCGTGCGTCCCGTCGGCGCCACGCGCGCCGAGCCGATCGACGTGCGCATCATCTCCGCCACCCACCGCGACCTCGACGCCGCGCTGGCCGACGGCCAGTTTCGCGAAGACCTCTACTACCGCATCAACGTGGTCAATCTCGCGCTGCCGACGCTGGCCGAACGCCGCGAGGACATCCCGCTGCTGGCCGAGCACTTCCTGCGCCAGCTCGCCGAGCGCTACAACAAGAACCTGCGCGGTTTTGCCCCCGAC
>JBFGUQ010000223.1:0-5061 GCA_041565515.1 Rhodocyclaceae bacterium
CGCTCGATGCCGGCACCGACCCGCAGGAGATCAGCTTCGCCGGCCCCGGCAAGCAGGACGCCGAACTGCGCCAGGCGGTCGCCGCCGGCATCCTGGTCAACGTCGAGTCCTTCCGCGAACTCGCGCCGCTGGCCGAGGCCTCGCAGGCGCTGGGCCTGCCAGCGCGGGTGGCGGTACGGGTGAATCCGGACTTCGAGCTGCGCGGCTCGGCGATGAAGATGGGCGGCGGCCCCAAGCAGTTCGGCGTCGATGCCGAGCAGGTGCCGGCACTGCTGGCCGAGATCGCCCGCCACGGCCTCGCCTTCGAGGGCTTCCACCTCTTCGCCGGCTCGCAGAACCTCAAGGCCGAGGCCATCGTCGAGGCCCAGAAGAAGAGCTTCGAACTCGCCCTGCGCCTCGCCGAAGCCGCACCCGGCCCGGTGCAATTCCTCAATCTCGGCGGCGGCTTCGGCATCCCCTACTTCCCCGGCGAGCGGCGCCTGGAGCTCGCCCCCATCGGCGAAAACCTGGCATCCATCGCCAGCGAGGCCGAACGTTCGATGCCAGATGCCCGGCTCGTCCTCGAGCTCGGTCGCTACCTGGTGGGCGAAGCCGGCGTGTACGTGTGCCGAGTCATCGACCGCAAGGTCTCGCGCGGCCACACCTACCTGATCACCGACGGCGGCCTGCACCACAACCTGTCGGCGAGCGGCAACTTCGGCCAGGTCATCCGCAAGAACTACCCGGTCGCCATCGGCAACCGCATGGGCGAGGCACCGCATCCGCCCGTATCGGCCGTCGGCCCGCTATGCACCCCGCTCGACCTCATCGCCGACCGCATGACGCTGCCGGACGCACAGATCGGCGACTACGTCGTCGTGTTCCAGTCCGGCGCCTATGGCGCCAGCGCCAGCCCGCATGGTTTCTTGAGCCATCCGGAGGTGGTTGAGACCTTGGCAGGACAAAGAACCTCAGGCTCCGACCCGGTATAAACGCCCGAACCTGTATATCGCTCGAGCTTTGCTTGAGCCAAGCCCACAGGTTCGCTCGATTCGAAGGTTATCTACGCGAAATGCGTAGCGGTGCGGAATTGCGAGCCAGGCATTGCATCCCCTAGCAGGGCCCTTGCCCGAGGAATACACGAGTCGGCCTGATCTCCTCGCCGTTTCCGCTCAGGCACCAGTTCGGGCTGTTACCCGCCCGATAGACTGCGTACGTGTATTGTAGTGAGCCGTACTGGTAGATGACGTTGTTACCACTGGCGCTCCAATTTCCCACCTGCTTCGTTGGATCCACCGCGTGATTTTCGCCTAGTTTCCAATCGATCAGCGCACCATCGGGACGATGATATTCCTGAAACCTGTCACTTCCCTTCTGCACGCACAAGGTCCTGTTCGACAGAACAGTCGCGTTCTGCAGTTGCCCATTGCAGGCTGCGGATGCTTGGCCTGAAAATGACAACTGCCCCACCAGAATCAGGCTCGCAGCAATACTCAACTTGTTCATGGCGCCTCCTTCAAGATCGGACGTTGATCGAAGCACGTTGGACTCGCCCTGCCTTTCTTGCGACCCGGTGCCTGCAACCGCTTTGTAGCCTAGTTCTGCGGATCGCAGTCCGCGCGAAGGCTCACAAAGATAATTGCACGCCAATCCGCACGGATATGCAAGCAACAACTTCACGATGAACTCGCCGAGCGTCGATAACACCTCCCAAGCCTGGCGCCACGCCCGCATCGCACTGCTGTGGGCGCTGTTCGTGGCCTACGGCAGCCTGGTGCCGCTGGAGTTCAAGCCGCGCACCGACGCCTGGCAGACCTTCCTGAACACCCCATGGCTGCAGCTCGGCGTCGG
Source organism: Rhodocyclaceae bacterium (assembly GCA_041565515.1). GTDB lineage: Bacteria > Pseudomonadota > Gammaproteobacteria > Burkholderiales > Rhodocyclaceae > Thauera. Next base: position 1,831 of record JBFGUQ010000223.1, read on the forward strand.
TTCGCGGGCCGACTGGGTGGCGAACATCCTGCTCTACCTGGTGCTGTCCTACTTCGCCACCGGCGCGGTACTGACGAGTCGCATCACCGCGGCCGCGCGCGCCATGCTTCTCCCGCTCGTGCTCGCGGCCTGCCTGGCGATGGCGCTCGGGATCGAGTTCCTGCAGCTGTTCTTCCCGCCACGTACCGTCTCGCTCAACGACCTCGTCGCCGAGACGCTGGGCACGGCGATGGGGGCGACGATCTGGTTCACCTCCGGCAGACGCATCGCCGCCGCCTGGGAGCGCTTCGTCTCCGCCAGCGCGCACAGCATGCGGGCCCTGCTCGGCCTGTACGTCCTCGGCTACCTGGGCTTCAGCTTCTTCCCCTACGACTTCCTCGTCTCATCCACCGAGCTCGCCGACAAGCTCGCCAAGCCCGGCAGCCTCAGCCTCGGTCCCGCGCTGTCCTGCGGGCCGGTGTTCGGTTGCGGCGTGAGGCTGCTGGTGGAGGCGGCGCTGATGATGCCGTTCGGCGCGCTGCTGGTGCTCGCATCACGCCAGAACCGCAGGCGACGCAGGCGCGTCGGCATCGGCACCGGCTTCGCCGTCGGCGCCGCCATTGGCCTGGTGGTCGAAGCCGTGCAGATCATGCTCGCCTCGGGCGTCACCCAGGGCATCTCGATCCTCACCCGCGCCCTCGGCGTGGCCTGGGGTGTGGGCTTGGTGCGCAGCCAGCCGGGACGCTGGCTGGACTATTCGCCGACCACGCTGCGCCGCGTGGTCCTCGTCGCGGGCCCGTTCTACCTCGCGCTCGTGCTCGCGCTCAACGACCTGCTGCCGTTGCAGTTGCAGCCCGCTTGGGCCGCTGTCGAGAAGCTGACCGACCTGCGGTTCATGCCCTTCTACTACCATTACTACACGACCGAAACCGCCGCCGTGCGCAGCCTGCTGTTCGTCGCCGGCAGCTACGCGCCGCTCGGCCTCGCCGCCGCGCTCGCCTGGCCCGGACGACCCCGCAGCACGGCGAGCGTGAGCGTCCTGGCAGCGGTGTTGCTGTGTCTGGGGGTGGAGACCCTCAGGCTCTTCTCCGTCGGCAAGCGCCCCGACCCGACCAACCTGCTCATCGCCGCGTCGAGCGCGTGGATGCTGCACTGGATCGCGCTGCGCGTGCTCGAACAACTGCGCCGCGCACCAAAGCCCGAGCCGGGCGCGGCGATGCCCCGCCCCACGGCCCGCCATCACTTCTTTCGCCACCGCTTCCTCCTTGGCGCTGCGCTGCCGGCAGTGCTGATCGGCGTGGTGGTCGTCTTCACCCAGCCGACGACGGCTCAGGCGCCGGCGGGGGCCGTCACCGGGCCGACCTTCCCGCCGCCGGAATCCCTGCCCCCCGCCTATCTGCCTGGATTCGTCGACACTCATCCGCGCCTGCCTCACCCCACTTCGGGTGATCTCGCGCTGCTTCGGGCGCTCAATCCGCGTTTTGTCAACGCGCAGATGAATGCGGCACGCGCGAACAAGCAGGCGATCAACACCGCGATGCTGGCGGCCTTCATGCGCCCGGGCAGCATCGATCTGGTTCCAATCCACGAGCGCCTGATGGCGATGCGCTTCAGCGATCGCGGCCACGTCCAGGTCAAGCCGCTCGTCGTCGCCTACGACTGGCTCTACGCCCAGTGGAGCATCGTCGAACGCGAGGCCCTGCGCGACAAGCTCGCCGAGGGCTGCGGCTACATCATCGAGGTCATCCGCAGGGAGCAGCTCTCGCCCTACAACGTCTACCTCTACAACAGCCCCTTGCAGGCCTTGATGGCCTGCAGCATCGCGCTGTATCGCGACCACCCGAAGGGCGAGGCCTACATGGCCTTCACCCAGGAAATGTGGAAGAACCGCGTGCTGCCGGTGTGGCGCCAGGTGTTCGGCCGCAACGGCGGCTGGCACGAAGGCGGCGAATACGTGGCCATCGGCATCGGCCAGGCCATCCATTCGCTGCCCGCGATGTGGCGTGCCGCAACCGGCGAGGACCTGTTCAGGACCGAACCCGGCATCCGCGGCTTCCTCGACTTCCTCGTCTATCGTACCCGCCCGGACGGCACCCACATGCGCTGGGGAGATGGTGCCTGGTTCAACCGCCATCCAACGGACGCCATGCCGCTCGCGCTCGAATACCGCCACGCCGCGGCCTACAGCCTGGCCCCACCGAAGAACAGCCCGGTGCCGACCGGCTGGCCCTGGGGCCCGCTATCGGACGACAGCCTGAGCGATCCGGCAGCGCAGGATCGACTGCCCCTGTCCCGCCTGTTCGACGGTATCGGCATGCTGATCGCCCGCAGCGGCTGGAACCGCGACGCCACCTGGGTCAGCTTCAAGGCCGGCGACAACTACTGGTCGCACACCCACCTCGACCAGGGCGCCTTCACCATCTACAAGGGCGGCCCGCTCGCCATAGACAGCGGCTGGTACGGGCCCGCCTACGGCTCGGACCACCACCTGAACTACACCTACCAGAGCATCGCCCACAACCTCGACACCGTCACCGACCCGGCCGACACCCAGCCGGGCCCCGGCTTCGACACCACGCCCCGCCCCTACGCCAACGACGGCGGCCAGCGCCGCATCGGCTCGGGATGGGGCGTGGAGGGCGCGCCGATCGACCTCGAGCAATGGCTGCTGCGCCGGGACACCTACCACACCGGCCAGATCACCCGGCATCTGGCCGAGGACGGACTGAGCGTCGCCGTCGCCGACATCACCCCGGCCTACACCAACAGCCAGTCCGGCCGCGGCAGCTTCCCGCACCGCACCCGGCGCGTCGAGCGCATGTGGCGGGTGTTCGGCTACGACCATGTGAACGACGCCGTCATCGTCTTCGACGACGTCGTCGCCACCGACGCCTCGTTCCGCAAGCGCTGGCTGCTGCATGCGCTCGACGCCCCGGCCGTCAACGCCGACACATTCAGCGTCTTCGTCCCCGCCACGGATCAGCCCGGCCGCCGGGGCGGGCAGCTGCACGGTCACGTGCTGCTGCCGCGAAGCCCGGTGTTGCACACCATCGGCGGCCCGGGCTTCGAGTTCTTCATCGACGGCCAGAACCACGACCAGGGCGGCAAGGTGCAGGAGGCCATCCGCAAGCTCGGCCACGGCCGCGCCGAACCGGGCGCCTGGCGCATCGAGCTGATGCCGCCGAGCGCGGCCCGCGAGGATCAGTTCCTCGTCGTCATGTTCCCGACCCTGGCAAACCGGACGCCGCAGGC
>JBFGUQ010000224.1:0-5052 GCA_041565515.1 Rhodocyclaceae bacterium
ATCCACCAGTTCCGCCCCTGCCGCGCGGTACTGCGCGTCGGACAGGCCGATCGCCGTGCCCGCCGCGCGCTGCACGACGACCTCGTGGCCGCGGGCGACCAGCTCGCGCACGCTGTCCGGCGTCGCACCGACGCGGTATTCGTGGGTCTTTATTTCCTTCGGGATGCCGACGAGCATGATGCGAGCCCCTTTGTGACGCAGCCTTTCCAGATGCATGAAGAGCCGAAGCGTCCGGTCCTGCGGACTCGGTCCGGACGAACTCCCCCACAACGATGAGGACCGGGACCCGCAGAAGTTCCGCGATGCGCAGACCGCGAACCGGATGCTGCGGCAGGACCGGTGCAGCCCGTCCTGGCTGCCCGCCACTATCCGTTTGCGCTGTCGCAAGGGCTGCTCCTGAACTAGAAAGACAGCATGGACCGAGCTTGCACGACATCGACCTCGCAACACGAAAGGGCGGCCGCATGCGGGGTCGGTGCCGTCGCCCGACATGTCGCCATCGACCCCCATCATTGCAGCGGGAGAACCATCATGCCGACCTATATCGCACTGGCAAGCTTCACCGATCAGGGAATCCGCGGCGTCAAGGACACCACCAAGCGCGCGGACGCCGTCAGGCAACTGGGAAAGCAGTATGGCGTCGAGATGAAGTCCATCTTCTGGACCATGGGTGCCTACGACATGGTCGTTACGTTCGAGGCCCCGGACGATGCCGCCATGACCGCCTTCGGCCTCAGCATTGCCGCCGCCGGCAACGTCCGCACCCAGACCTTGCGTGCCTTCTCGGGTGACGAGATGAATGCGATCCTGCCGCGCGTGCTCTAGCCCGGACGACAGGCACGGCCGCTCCACGATCCGTGCAGCTTCGTTGCGGCAGCGCCCGCAGGCTGTAAGAGATGCCCCCCCTCGGCCGACGAATCCGCATGGGCAGGACTTCTGCGGAGGCGGACGACATGGACGACAGGGACGCGCAAGGCAAGGCGGTACGCATCGTGGTCTATCGCTGGGCGGGTCGGTGGGGACCGTTCAAGGTGACGATTCCCTGCGGCGAGTGCGCCCTCACCCGTGACGTCATCCAGGATACGCTCGAGCACGAGCTAGCGGGCATCGCGGTGGAGCTGGAGATTCGCGACTGGTTGAGCCTGTGGTGGGAGCCGCTGCTGAAGGGTGGCTGGCACGCACCGATCGTCATGGTGGAGGGCAGGCTGGTGAGCCAGGGCCAGGCCCTCAACCGCGGCCTGCTCACGCAGGCGGTGATCGACGCCGCCGCGGCGCGCACCCGGCTCGCCGGCAACCATGTCTTCGGCAAGGCCACCTGCCCGCACTGCAAGCGCGCACGCAAGTATCTCGACGACGCGGGCATCGACCACAGCTATCACGACGTCGTGCGCGACCAGCGCGCGCTGTACGAGATGCTCGCGCGGGTAAAGCCCATCATCGGCCCCAAGACGCCGGTCACGGTGCCGCAGATCTGGCTCGCCGGCGAGTATATCGGCGGCGCCGACCAGCTCTCCGAGCGTCTGCACCGCAGCGTCGAACCGAACCCGGAGCGCGGGCGGAATTCGCTGTCGCCGGCCACGCACTGAGCGGTCCGAAGGGCTCGCGATGAAGTCACCGAGCACGCTGCGTTCTTGCCGACATCGCCCCCCTTCGCCCGCGCTGCGGCAGGCGCCGGCAACGGCACGTTTCGGCCACGGCGATGTCGCATCGGCTGAAGGGCCCACGGCCAGCGGCACGAGAAGGAGCGGAACATGAACGTCCATGACATCTTCCATCGGCTCGACCTCGATCCCGCAGTGTTGAACTCGGGCGGCTGGCCGGTGCGCTCGCCCATCGATGGCGCCGTGCTCGCGCGCATCGCCGCCGACACGGCCGAACGCGTGGCGGCGAAGGTCGGCCTGGCCGCCGAGGCGTTTGCCGCCTGGCGCAAGGTACCGGCGCCGCGCCGTGGTGAACTGGTGCGTCGCTTCGGTGAGCGCCTGCGCCGGCACAAGCCCGAGCTCGGCGCGCTGATCACCCTCGAGTGCGGCAAGATCCTCGCCGAGGGCGAGGGCGAGGTGCAGGAGATGATCGACATCTGCGACTTCGCCCTCGGACAGTCGCGCCAGCTCTACGGCCGCACGATCGTGTCCGAGCGCCCCGAACATGCGCTGCGCGAGACCTGGCACCCGCTCGGGCCGGTCGGCATCGTCACCGCATTCAATTTTCCGATGGCGGTGTGGTCGTGGAACGCCACCCTGGCGCTGGTGTGCGGCAACAGCATCGTCTGGAAACCGTCGGAGAAGACGCCGCTGTGCGCGCTTGCCTGCCAGCACCTGCTCGAGCAGGCGATGACCGACCTCGACGAGGTGCCGCTCGAGGGGCTGTCGAGCGTGCTCATCGGCGGCCGCGAGGCCGGCGAGCAACTGGTGGACGACCGCCGCGTGCCGCTCGTCAGCGCCACCGGCAGCTGCGCCATGGGGCGGATCGTCGGCCCCCGCGTGGCTCAGCGCTTCGGCCGCGCGATCCTCGAACTCGGCGGCAACAACGCGATCGTGGTGAGCGCCAGCGCCGACCTCGAGCTCGCGCTGCGCGCCATCGTCTTCGGCGCCGTGGGCACGGCAGGACAACGCTGCACCAGCACGAGGCGAATCTTCGTCCACCACGAGGTGTATGCCGACCTGCTGGCCGGGCTCAAGCGCGCCTATGACCAGGTCGTGATCGGCGACCCGCGCGAGCCACGCACGCTGCTCGGCCCGCTGATCGACCACCGCGCCTTCGAACAGATGGAGTTCGCGCTGCAGGCGGCGCGCGAGCAGGGGGCGACGGTGAGCGGTGGCGGCCGCGTGCTGGCCGAGGAATTCCCGGACGCCTGGTATGTGCGCCCGGCGATCGTCGAGGGCGGCGCCGCCCTGCACAACAGCTTCGAGGAGACCTTCGCGCCGATCCTCTACTGCTTCGAGTACAGCGACCTGGACGAGGCCATCGAGCGCCACAACGCCGTGCCGCAGGGCCTGTCGTCCGCCATCTTCACCCGCGACCTGCGCGAGGCCGAGCTGTTCCTGTCGGCCGTCGGCAGCGACTGCGGCATCGCCAACGTCAATGTCGGCACCAGCGGCGCGGAGATCGGCGGCGCCTTCGGCGGCGAGAAGGAGACGGGCGGCGGACGCGAGTCCGGTTCCGACGCCTGGCGCGGCTACATGCGGCGCTCGACCGCCACGATCAACTACTCGACGCAGCTGCCGCTGGCCCAGGGCGTCAGGTTCGACCTCGATTGAGCGCGGGGCGGCGCGGCGTGTCCATGCTCGATTCGCCGTGCCATCGCAGCCCCGAACCCATGCGGATGCCTGCAGTGTCCGCCAACACCCTCACGGAGGAAGCCCCATGCGATACCTGATACCCCTTGCCGGCCTGCTCGGCTGCACCAGCCTGCTCGCCGCGACCGCGGACGAGCCGCGCGTGATCGAGCTCAACCAGGTCGGCTGCCAGTTCCTCGAGAGCGAACATGGCGTGAACCACGGCTACCGGCCCAAGAGCGCAGCCGAGTGCGAGCGCATCAATCGCGACACCGCGGAAGACCGCCTGGCCAAGGCCAAGGTGCTGGAGCTGCCGGCGGGACGCTACATCTTCCGCGTCGCCAACCGCGACGTGCCCTACGAACTGGGTTTCTGGCTGCGCGGATCGGGCCTGACCGGCCGGGCGCTGCTGCCCAGCGTCTCCGGTGGCGGCCTGACCACCGGCAAGTCGCAGGATTACGAGATCACGCTGAAACCGGGCGAGTACGTATACTCCTGCCCCCTCAATCCCACGCCGGACTATCCGCTGGTCGTTAACTGAGCCTGGCCGGACTCGACGGCAGCGACGCGGCCCCCTTCCGACGAGGTGAGCCTTGCCGGGCACACGATCTTCCGGGGCCACGAGACGAGCCCCCGGTGGTCGAATCCGCTTGCCGAACGCAGCCTCGATCGGCTAGAACATCCCGACAAGGGGGATGAAGCAAGATGAAGGCATGGTTTTCGTACTGGTTCGGCATCCTGAGGACCACCGTCCGGCTATGGCTGGAGGCGCAGGTCTTCATTCACGCCGCGGCGCTGGCCTTCTTCACCGTCTTTTCCATCGCGCCGGTGGTGATCGTGGCGGTGACCATCGTCGGCCTCGTGCTCGGCGAGAGCGCCGCGCAGGGCGAGATGGCGCAGCAGCTCGAGGCCGCGATCGGGCCGGAGGCGGCTGCGGCGGTGCAGACGGCGGTCGAGGGCAGCCGCATCGAGACCAGCGGCCTCCTGCCGACCATCGCCGGCTTCGCCGCGATGCTGTTCGGCGCCACCACGGTCTTCGCCCAGATGCAGAACTCGCTCAACGCGATCTGGAGCGTGGCACCGCGTCCATCGCGCAGCAGCCTGCTGATCTACCTCAAGGGGCGGCTGCTGTCGCTCACCGTGGTGCTTGGGATCGGCTTCGTGCTGCTGGTGTCGCTGCTGCTCAGCGTCGCCGTGCGCGCGGTGGTGGTGTTCGCCCAGGACTGGCTCCCGATTCCACCCTGGCTGCTGCTGGGGCTCGATGGCGTGGTGTCGCTGACCCTGGTGACCCTGCTGTTCGCGACCATCTTTCGCGTGCTTCCCGACGTCGTGCTCGACTGGCGCGACGTGTGGCTCGGCGCCTTCGTCACGGCCCTGCTGTTCACGATAGGGCGCAGCCTGATCGCCTTCTACCTGTCCTCGACCGCGCCGGCGTCGACCTATGGCGCGGCCGGTTCGCTGGTGCTGCTGCTGCTGTGGGTGAACTACTCTTCCCTCATCCTGCTGCTCGGCGCCGCATTCACCCGCGCCAACGTGGAGGCGCGCGGCCTGAGCATCAATCCGCGCCCGACCGCCGTGCGCGTGCATCGGGAACTGGTGGATGACGACGCCGAACCGGCGTCTGCAGGCTGAGCAGGCGGGCACGGCCGCCAAGAGGTCTCCAGGGCGCGCACCGGCTGAAGCCGGCGCGCCGCAGCAGAGGCGACGGGCGTTGGATCAGCGCTCCCGCCGCTCATCGGATTCGACCTCGCGGATCACTTCGCCCTCGATCACGATG
>JBFGUQ010000225.1:0-5046 GCA_041565515.1 Rhodocyclaceae bacterium
CACGCCCGCCTTGCGGGCGTACCAGGGAAGAAGTTTCGGCGTTTTCATGATCGTTCTCCAGTGGGCCGGATCGCGGCCACCTGACCCGGGGGGTCTTCTGGACCTGTCTCCGGGCGATATTGTTGTCGTGCAATAAAAGAATGATTGCTTCTGTGTTGCTTATCCTACGTGCAGTTGGTGTCCAGAAACGTGAATTGGTTCGCCTGGAAAGCCAAGAAAATGGTGCTCTGCACAATTCAACCTTAGCTCAGCGCCCGGGGGGCCTACAAGTATCGCGTTGCAGTTACGCAACAGGTGTTGCAATTGCACCGATAGGCGTTCCCCGGGGCCACCTGCCGGCCTGCGGTCGAAGGCGGTCTACAATGGTCGCCCATAGAGGAATCCCGATGTCGAACCTGCTCGCCAATCTCAATACCGAACAACTCCAGGCCGTCACGCTACCGTCGCAGCATGCGCTCATTCTGGCCGGTGCCGGCTCGGGCAAGACCCGGGTGCTCACCACCCGGATCGCCTGGCTGATCCAGTCGGGCCAGGTCGATCCCGCCGGCGTCCTCGCCGTCACCTTCACCAACAAGGCCGCCAAGGAAATGCTCGCGCGGCTGTCGGTCATGCTGCCGGTGAGCACTCGCGGCATGTGGATCGGCACCTTCCACGGCCTGGCCAACCGCCTGCTGCGCGCCCATCACCGTGACGCCGGCCTGGTCCAGCTGTTCCAGATCCTCGACTCGGCCGATCAGCTCGCCGCCATCAAGCGCCTGCTCAAGACGCTCAACGTGGACGACGAGAAGTTCCCGCCGCGCGAACTGCAGCACTTCATCAACGGCCAGAAGGAGGCCGGCATCCGGCCCCATGCGGTCGAGGCCTGGGACGACTACACCCGCCAGCGCGTCCAGCTCTACCAGGAGTATGAGGCGCAGTGCCAGCGCGAGTCCGTTGTGGATTTTGCGGAGTTGCTGCTGCGCAGCTACGAGTTGCTCGAGCGCAACGAGCCGGTGCGACGCCACTATCAGCGCCGTTTCCGCCACATCCTGGTCGATGAGTTCCAGGACACCAACCGCCTGCAGTACCGCTGGTTGAAGATGTTCGCCGACGAGGGGCGCGAGGGCGGCGCGGCGATGTTCTGCGTCGGTGACGACGATCAGAGCATCTACCGTTTCCGGGGTGCCGAAGTGGGCAACATGCGCGACTTCGAGCGCGAATTCGCAGTACGGAATGTCATCCGCCTGGAGCAGAACTACCGTTCGCGCGGCAATATCCTGGATGCGGCCAACGCCATCATCCGCAACAACACCAATCGCCTCGGCAAGACGCTGTGGACGGACCAGGGCGCCGGCGAGCCTATTCGCGTCTTCGAGGCCTTCTCGGACGGCGACGAGGCGCGCTGGATCGTCGAGGAGATCCAGTCGCTCGTGCGAGAGGGCGGGCTGCGTGGAGAAGTCGCGCTGCTGTATCGCTCGAACGCCCAGTCGCGGGTGCTGGAGCACCAGCTGTTTTCGGCCGGCATCCCCTACCGGGTATATGGCGGGCTGCGATTCTTCGAGCGCCAGGAGATCAAGCATGCGCTCGCCTACCTGCGACTGATCGCCAACCCGGACGACGACACCGCCTTCGCGCGCGTCGTGAATTTCCCCACCCGCGGCATCGGGGCGCGCTCGATCGAGGCGCTGCAGGATGCGGCTCGCACCTGGAACACCAGCCTGTACGCCACCGTTCCGCACCTGAGCGGCAAGCCCGGGACGACGCTGGGCCAGTTCGTGCGCCTGGTCGAGGACATGCGCCGCGATACCGCCCGCCTCGCGCTGCCCGAACTGGTGGACCACGTGCTCGACAGCTGCGGTTTGCGCGCGCACTACAAGGCGGAGAAGGAGGGGCGGGACCGCCTGGAGAACCTCGACGAACTGATCAACGCGGCCGCCAATTTCCTCGCCGAGTCGCAGGCCGGCGAGGAAGCGATGACGCAGTCGCATGCCCTGCTTGCCGACTTCCTCGCCCACGCATCGCTCGAGGCCGGCGACCATCAGGCCGACCAGGGCGCGGATGCGGTGCAGCTGATGACGGTGCACTCGGCCAAGGGTCTGGAGTTCAACGTCGTCTTCGTGTCAGGCCTCGAGGAAGGCCTCTTCCCGCACGAGAACAGCATCCTCGAGGCGGACGGCCTGGAGGAGGAGCGCCGTCTGATGTACGTGGCGGTGACGCGTGCACGCGAGCGGCTCTACGTCTCCTTCGCGCAGAGCCGCATGCTGCATGGCCAGACGCGCTACAACCTGCGCTCGCGCTTCCTCGAGGAGATCCCGGCCGGCCTGTTGAAGTGGCTCACGCCACCCAATCCGCGCTCGGCCGCCGGCGGGGCGATGGGCGGCATGGGCGGCGGCTACTTCAAGCCGTCGTCGGCGCCAGCGGTTCAGCGCGCGCCGCGGCCGAGCTTCGCTCAGCTTCCCGACGGCTTGCGCATCGGCCAGTCGGTCAGCCATGCGAAGTTCGGCCAGGGCGTGATCGTCGCCGCCGAAGGAAGCGGGTCCGATGCCAAGGTGCAGATCAACTTCGGCCCGGCCGGGGTGAAGTGGCTGCTGCTGGGCGTGGCAAAGCTGACGCCCGCCTGATCCGGGCCCGGGATGCGGCCCTGCGCGCTGATGCGGTGGATGGAAAGCTTGGCGCCGGCGCACTCGGCCGCGGCGTGCATGGCCCACCCCGAAACGGTTGCGTCCGCAGCCGACAATCACCGGCGCGGTGCTTGGGGTGCGCCCGAACGATGCATGTCACCGAGCGGGGGGCGACCGAAGCCTCAGGCGCCGTACTTGCGCGCCAGCGTGTCGTGCAGGGCGACGAACTCGTGCGACAGCTTGTGCTTCGGATCGAGGTGAATCATCGGCTTCGCATGCTCGTGCGATTCCCTGATCTTCACCGATGCCGACAGGTAGGGCTGGAGCACCGGCAGGCCTTCGTCGATGAGTTCCTGGACGATCTTCTGGGGCAGGCTGGCGCGCGGCTGGAACTGATTCACCACGATGCCTTCGACGTCGAGATCGCGGTTATGGTCGCTGCGGATCTCTTCCACGTTGTCGAGCAGGGAATACAGGGCGCGGCGGGAGAACTCGTCGCAGTCGAACGGGATCAGGCAGGCGTCGGCCGCGATGAGTGCGGAACGGGTATAGAAGTTCAGCGCCGGCGGCGTGTCGATGAAGATGCAGTCGTAGTCCTGCGCCAGCTCGTCGAGGGCGTCGCGCAGCTTGTAGATCTTGTAGCGCGACTCCAGCTTGCCCTGCAGCTCCTCGAGTTGCGGGTGGGAGGGCATCACGTGCAGGCGCTCGAACGGGCTCGCGACGATGAACTCCCCGGTGGTGCGCGGATTGAGCTTGAAGTTCAGGGTCTGGTCGAAGAAGCCGGCCAGCGTCGTCTCCAGTTCGTCGCCGCCGGTGCCGAGCAGATACTGGGTGGAATTGCCCTGGGGGTCGAGGTCCACCACCAGCGTGCGCTTGCCCTGCTGCGCGCTGATCGCTGCCAGGTTGCAGGTGATGGTCGATTTTCCGACCCCGCCCTTCTGGTTGAACACCACACGTCGCATCTGTCGTCTCCGCTCGTTGTAGCGCGCATTCTGCCAAAAAAAGACACCGCCCGCCGGGCCTTGCGCGATCTGGCGCGACCCGGCGCCTTGCGGCCGCAGGGCCGCGGTCCGTGCTTCCCCTGCCAAAGCCGTTGCGGCTGCGCTAAACTGCCCCGACGTCAACCGCAGCGGTTTCCGCGCCTCGAGCGCGACGAAGGTTTCCGCGCCTCGAACGCGACGAAGAACAACCCGCCGAAGCGAAGCCACTCGCTATGACGTGAACCTCGCCCATGCGATTTCCGCATGAGTGCATTGCGTGGCTTGCGCCCCGCGTACATCAATAACGTAAGAGGGGAGAACATGGATCAGGACTTCATCGCCGCGGCGCTGGACTATCACCGTGCACCGACGCGCGGCAAGATTTCGGTCGTGCCGACCAAGAGCCTCACCAACCAGCGCGATCTCGCGCTGGCTTACTCACCCGGTGTGGCCCATGCCTGCGACGCCATCGTCGCCGACCCGGGCGCCGCGTTCGATCTCACCAGCCGGGGCAACCTGGTCGCCGTCGTGACCAACGGCACCGCCGTGCTCGGGCTCGGCAACATCGGCCCGCTGGCTTCCAAGCCGGTGATGGAGGGCAAGGGCTGCCTGTTCAAGAAGTTCGCCAACATCGACGTCTTCGACATCGAGCTCGCCGAGAACGACCCCGACAAGCTGATCGAAATCATCGCCGCCCTCGAGCCCACGCTCGGCGGGGTCAATCTCGAGGACATCAAGGCGCCCGAGTGCTTCTACATCGAGAGGAAGCTGCGCGAGCGCATGAAGATCCCGGTCTTCCACGATGACCAGCATGGCACGGCGATCATTTCGGCCGCCGGCCTGATCAACGGCCTCAAGATCGTCAACAAGCGTATCGAGGACGTCAAGCTGGTGTGCTCGGGCGCCGGCGCGGCGGCGATCGCCTGCCTCGACATCATGGTGAGCGTCGGCCTGAAGCGCGAGAACGTCTTCGTCTGCGACTCCAAGGGCGTGATCTACGAGGGCCGCGACGAGAAGATGGAGCCGACCAAGGCTCGCTACGCCCAGGCCACCGAGGCACGGACGCTGGGTGACGTCATGGCAGGCGCCGACGTGTTCCTCGGCCTGTCCACCGCCGGCGTGCTCAAGCCCGAGATGGTGGCGAAGATGGCCGACCAGCCCCTGATCTTCGCGCTCGCCAATCCGAACCCGGAGATCCTGCCGGCCGATGCGAAGGCGGTGCGGCCGGACTGCATCATCGCCACCGGCCGTTCGGACTTCCCGAACCAGGTCAACAACGTCCTGTGCTTCCCCTTCATCTTCCGCGGTGCGCTCGACGTCGGCGCGACCACGATCAACGAGGAGATGAAGCTCGCCTGCGTCAAGGCGATCGCCGAACTGGCCGAAGCCGAGCAGAGCGACATCGTCGCGTCGGCCTACGGTGGCGCCGACCTGAGTTTCGGCCCCGAGTACATCATCCCGAAGCC
>JBFGUQ010000226.1:0-5039 GCA_041565515.1 Rhodocyclaceae bacterium
GGAAAGACGAACACCATGCCACGCTGCGGCGGCATTGCCCTGCGGTTCATCAGGCCGATCTGCCGCGTCTTGTCGGTATGGGCCACCTCGGCCTCGATGCGGTACATGCCGGCACCGAGCTCGGCCAGCGGCATCGCCGTCTGCGCCTGCGCGATGCCCGCCAGCCCCGCCGCCAGCGCCGTCAACAGCCCGCGCCCGACTCTTCCTTTTCGCCACATCACTTCGACTCCGCTCTCGATTGGACGCGTCGCATCTTACCGCCTGCTCCCGCGCTTCGGCGACCGCGAGCCGCAGCCGGCCCGCCACCGCCAGGCCCGGTGGCGACCCCCGTCATCATGCCGGCCGGCACCGCCTCCTCGCGCCACTGCCCCGGCTGCAGGGCCCCCAGTTGCCAGGGGCCGATCGAGACGCGCAGCAGCCGCAGCGTCGGGAAGCCGACTTTCGCGGTCATTCGCCTCACCTGCCGGTTCTTGCCCTCGCGCAGCACGATCTCCAGCCATGAGGTCGGCACCGTCTTGCGAAAACGCACCGGCGGGTCGCGCGGCCACAGCCAGTCGGGTTCGCTCAGCCGGCGCACCTCGCACGGCCGGGTACGGAAGTCGCCCAGATCCAGCCCGCGCCGCAACTCGGCGAGCGCGGCCTCGTCCGGCTCGCCCTCGACCTGCACGAGGTAGGTCTTGGGCAACTTGTGGCGCGGGTCGGCAATGCGGTGCTGCAGTGCGCCGTCGTCGGTCAGCAGCAGCAGGCCCTCGCTGTCGGTGTCGAGGCGGCCGGCGGCATACACGCCGGGCACGGGCAAGAAGTCCTTCAGCGTTGCGCGGCCGGCCTGGTCGGTGAACTGGCACAGCACATCGTAGGGCTTGTTGAGGAGGATCAGTCGGGACACGGCCACAACCTGCGGGTTCGGGTTCGATAGCGGGCATCGTATCGCTGCCGCGCGCGCTTTCGTCCCGGATTGTTTCACGGACGCTAGACCGCGCCTTCGACAGGCCTCAGGCCACCATGCGCAGCGCGCTGCGCACGGTATCGAAGATGCGGGCGAATTCGTCGGGTGTCGAGTCGAGGAAGGGCGAGAACTGCAGGATGTCGCCACCGTTGCGGATCACCACGCCCGCCTCGAAGCACTTGAGGAAGACCTCGAAACCGCGCGCGCCCGGCTCGCCGGGTCGAGGCGACAGCTCGATCGCCCCCATCAGCCCGAGGTTGCGGATGTCGATTACGTGCGGCTCGCCCCTGAGGGCATGGATCGTCTCCTCGAACGCGGGTTCGAGGGCGCGGGCGCTGGCGAAGCTGTCCTCCTCCCTGTACACCTGCAGGGTCGCCAGGCCGGCGGCGGCGGCCAGCGGATGCCCGGAATAGGTATAGCCATGGAACAGTTCGACCATGGCGGCCGGACCCTGCATCAGCGCCTGGTAGATCTCCTGGCGCACGATCACCGCGCCCATCGGCACCACCCCATTGGTCAGGCCCTTGGCGGTGGTGATGATGTCGGGCGTGACGCCGAAGCGGCTCGATGCGAAGGGTGCGCCGACGCGGCCGAAGGCGGTGATGACCTCGTCGAAGATGAGCAGGATGCCGTGCCTGTCGCATATCTCGCGCAGGCGCTGCAGGTAGCCCAGCGGCGGCACCAGGATGCCGGTCGAGCCGGCGACCGGCTCGACGATCAGCGCCGCGATATTCGAACCGTCGTGCAGCGCGACCAGCCGTTCCAGGTCTTCGGCGAGTTCGAGCCCCCAGGCCGGATGGCCGCGGCTGAAGGCCATGTCGGGCAGGCTGTGGGTGTGGCGGATGTGATCCACGCCCGGCACCAGTGCGGCGCTGAAGACCTTGCGGTTGGCCGGGATCCCGCCGACCGACATGCCGCCGAAGTTCACCCCGTGGTAGCCGCGCTCGCGTCCGATCAGGCGCGTGCGCTGGCCCTCGCCGCGGGCGCGATGGTAGGCGAGCGCGATCTTCAGTGCGGTGTCGGCCGACTCCGAACCCGAGTTGGTGAAGAAGACGCGGTCGAGCCCCGCCGGCGCCAGCGCCGCGACCTCACGGGCCAGCGCGATTGCGCGGTCGTTGGTGAGCTGGAAGCCCATGCTGTAGTCGAGCCTTGCCACCTGCGCCTGCACGGCGGCGACGATGGTCGGATGGCAGTGCCCGAGCCCCGAAGTCCATAAGCCCGAGAAGGCGTCCAGCAGCTCGCTGCCGTCTTCGGCAGTGTAGTAGTGGCCACGCGCGGCCTTGATCACGCGCGGCGCCTTCCAGAAGGCCCGATTGGCGGTAAAGGGCAGCCAGTAGGACTGGTCATGGGTCATGGCGGCAATCCGTGGGGAGGTGCCTGCATGCTAGCCACGATCCGGCGTGCACGAAACGATTGTCTGCCACCGTGAGCTTTCACGAAGTCGAAGATCTTCTGGGCGGGCGTGGCGCGAGGGTGCTCACTTCGCCGCCTCGAGTTCCATGTGCAGCGTGACCGCCTTGTCGCTCGCATCGACCGCCTTGCGCGCGTCGCCCAGGACGACGCGACCGGCGGGCACGCCGCCGACGGCGGTCAGCTCGCGCACGATCGCTTCGCCACGCCGGACGGCAAGCTCCACGAGCAACTTCTCGGATACCGGCTCTTCCTCGACGAGGCGGTCGACCAGGCCCTGATAGAACGCGGGCGGCAGATCCGGCTGCAGCGCTGCGGGTGGGGTAGCGGGTTTCGCCGTGCCGGCCGCGGTGGGCTTGCCCGCTGCCGCCGGCGACGCCGGCGCCGGCTTTTCGGCCGGCGTTGCCGCGGGTGCCGGCGCTGGCTTGGCGGCGGCCGGTGACGCCGTCTCGACCGCGCGGGCCTTCAGGGCGGCGAGCGTCGCCGCCGAATAGCGTTGGCTGAAAGCCGCCTCCACCGCCTTGTGGGCGCGGGGGTTCGCGATGTCGATCGGCCCGGGGTCCTCGCCCGGCTTGAGTTCGACCCCCATGCGCTTGACGATGTCGGCGCGGACCGCGAGCAGTTTCAGGGCCGGCGTGTCCTGCGCGGAGGCATAGACCGGCGGAACGACCAGCTTGAGTTGCGGCCGCTCGTTGAGCGCGCGCGCCACCGCGGCGAGCTTCTCTCGATCGGGCGGCGCGAGGGTGTCACGACCGGGCTCGAAGGCGATGGTGTCGAGCGGCTTGTCACCTGCGCCGAACAGGGCGCCGAGCGCCCTGAACGGCGCGGTGACGATTCCGCCGAGCAGGTTTCCGATCGCCTTGCCGATGACCTCGCCGATGCCGAACTCCGGATTGTTCAGGTCGCCCGTGACCGGCACGCCGATATCGATCACGCCCTTGGAGTCCTTCAGGATCGCGATCGCCAACTCCAGCGGCAGGTCGAGCGCATCGGGGCTGTCGACCTTCTCGCCCAGTTCCATCTGGGTGAGCACGACCTTGTTCTGGCCGAGCAGCTTGCTTTCCTCGACCCGGTACTGCAGGTCCAGCGCGAGCCTACCGCCCGCGATCCGGTAACCGGCAAACTTCACCACGTACGGCGACAGCGAGGTCATCTCGAGGTTGCGGAATGCCATGTCGATCTGGGTGAAGCGCTCCGGCTCGAGCACGCTGATCTGGCCGCTGATCTTTGCCGACCCGTATTCGTCGACCCGAGCGTCGAGTTGCACCTCGGCGCTCTGGTTGGGGTCGGTCCCGAGTCCGGTGACGACCCCCTTGAGCTCATGCATGCGCGTGCCGAACTGCGGGCGCAGACTCAGGTCTGCGAACTCGAGCTGACCGTCGTCGACACTGATGCGCGCGATCGTGACCGGGAAAGGGTCCTCGACGACCGCGGCCTGGTCGACGGCATCGCCTTGCGTGTCGGCCGGGGTCTCCTCGCCTTCGTCCGGCGCTGCCTCGCCTTGTTCCGGCTTCTTCAACACATCGGTCAGATTGACGGTCTGATCCTCGGCGATGATCAGTCGCCCGACCGGGCGCTCGATGCGCAACTCGCCGATGTCGAGGCGATTCGGCTCGAGAGTCAGCACGACATCGTCGGACGCGACCGCATCCCAGGCGAAAAATGGCCGCCTGGGCTCGATCTCTTCCAGCAGCAGGCGATCGACGGCGAAGCTGCCCTCGTAGGCAAGCAACGCACCCGCGGCCCCGGGGTCGCCGTAGCGCAGCCGCCCCGCCGTGCTCACGGCACCGGAGGCGAGCTCCAGCACGGCGAAGTCCGACAGGTAGGTCTGCACCGGCGCGAGTTCGACATCGGCGATCCGCAGCTTCAGGTCCACGGCACCGCTGTCCGCGCGCACGGCACCACTTGCCTCGATCTGCCCGCCGCTGGCGAGTTGCGCCTGGATCTCGATCTGCATCGGCGTCGACGCGCCGATGTCGATGTCGGCGGCACGGGCGCGCATGGCCTCGAGTGCGACCGCGAACACAGGCGACTTGCGCCGATCCTCGAAGCCGAGGGCGAAACCATCGAGCTCCGCACCGGCCACTGCAATGCGCCAGCCCGCGTCCGCGGCATTGCCGGCCGACTGCTCCGCCGCCGGGGCCTCGGTCTCCACAGGGTTCTCGACAGGCGTCTGCGCCGGGGCCTCGGTCGGGCTGCCGGCCGGTAGGACGACCTGCGTCTCGGTCGCCGAAGGGGGCGCAGCAGGACCCGGCGCCAGGTCCGTGTCCGCCAGCGCCACCGCACCGGCGTCCGTACCGGCCTCCCCACCGGAGAAGGCGCGCACCCAATTGAACTGCCCCTCCTCGTCGAGCCAGGTCTTCGCTTCACCGGCAGCCAGGACGATGCGGTCCGCGGTGGCGCGCCTGTCCTTCAGGCTGAGGGCCCCGCCCGAAAGGCTCGCGCTGCCCAGTCGCAGCAACTCCGTCGCGTCCGCCGGACTGATGACGACGACGTCCGAGAGCTCGGCGCTCAATCCCTCGCCGGTCAAGTCGGCCGGCCCATCCGCCAGCGCGAGCGCAAGCGACTTTGCACCGACGCTCGCCTCGGCCAAGCGCCCGATCTCGGACGACGCGCCCTGGCCGACGACGCCGAAGGACGCGATCCGGAGGCTTGCGTCGTCGATGCGCACATCGGCTCCCAC
>JBFGUQ010000227.1:0-5008 GCA_041565515.1 Rhodocyclaceae bacterium
ACGGTGGGCAGGTCGCGGTGCAGCAGGCCGGCGCGATCGAGCTCGCCGAGAATGCCCATGATGCCGCCCGCCCGGTGCACGTCCTCGATATGCACTTCCGCGACCGCCGGCGCCACCTTGCACAGGCAGGGGACGCGCCGCGAGATGCGGTCGATGTCCTTCATGGTGAAATCGACGCCGCCTTCGCGCGCAGCTGCAAGCAGATGCAGGACGGTGTTGGTCGAACCACCCATCGACACGTCGAGGCTCATGGCGTTCTCGAAGGCCTCGAAGCTGGCGATGCTGCGCGGCAGCACCGACGCGTCGTCCTGCTCGTAGTAGCGGCGCGCGAGGTCGACGATGCGATGCCCCGCCTCCTTGAACAGGCGCTCGCGGTCCGCGTGGGTGGCGAGCGTCGTGCCGTTGCCCGGCAAGGACAGGCCGAGCGCCTCGGTGAGGCAGTTCATCGAATTGGCGGTGAACATGCCCGAGCAGGAGCCGCAGGTCGGGCAGGCGGAGCGCTCGGTCGCCTCGACTTCGTCGTCGGAACAGTTCTTGTCGGCGGCCTTGACCATCGCATCGACGAGGTCGAGCGAAATCACCTTGCCCTCCAGCTTCACCTTGCCGGCCTCCATCGGCCCGCCCGAGACGAAGATCGCCGGGATGTTCAGGCGCATCGCCGCCATCAGCATGCCCGGGGTGATCTTGTCGCAGTTCGAGATGCACACCAGCGCATCGGCCGTATGCGCGTTGCACATGTATTCGACGCTGTCGGCGATGAGTTCGCGCGAGGGCAGCGAATACAGCATGCCGCCGTGCCCCATGGCGATGCCGTCATCGACGGCGATGGTGTTGAATTCCTTGGCCACGCCGCCGGCGGCCTCGATCTCGCGTGCGACCAGCTGGCCGAGATCCTTCAGGTGCACATGGCCCGGCACGAACTGGGTGAAGCTGTTGGCAACGGCGATGATCGGCTTTTCGAAGTCGCCATCCTTCATGCCGGTGGCGCGCCACAGGGCGCGGGCACCCGCCATGTTGCGACCGGCGGTGGAAGTGCGGGAACGGTACTGGGGCATGACGGCGCTCCGGAAAATTCGGCGGGAAAGCGCGAGATTCTAACCCCGCCCGCGAATCCGGTCATCCGCCCTGCCGCAGCGCAGGGACAAGCGGCCGCGACAGTGCCCTCGCCAGGGTGGCCGGCAGCCATCGACAATGCGTATCATCTGCGTCTAGCCCACCGCCGCCAGGAGCCCCCATTGGACCCACAGTCTGCCGACGCCGAAGCCGGCTTCGACCTGGACCCCGCCGAAGTCCGCGTGCTGGGCGTGCTCCTCGAGAAGGCCTTCGTCACACCCGACGCATATCCGATGTCGATCAACGGCATCCTGACCGGCTGCAACCAGCTCACCGCGCGCGAGCCGGTGATGTCGCTTTCCGAAACCGAGGTCCAGGCGGCGGTCGACAGCCTGATGGCGCGCCGCCTCGTCTCGAAGCGCGACCAGGCCAGCGCACGCGTGCCGAAGTACGAGCACCTCGTGCGCTTGCGCCACTCGCTGCCGCCGCCCGCGCAGGCGGTTCTTGCGGTGCTGATGCTGCGCGGCGCGCAGACCGCGGGCGAGCTGCGTCAGCGCTGCGAACGCCTGCACCGCTTCGACGACATCGCGGCGGTCGAGACGGTGCTCGAACACCTCGCCGACAAGTACCCGCCGTTGACGACGACGCTTCCCCTGGCGCCCGGCACGAAGGAGATCCGGCATGTCCACCTGCTCGGCGGCGAGGCGGCGGTGCACGAGATGGCCGAAGCACAGGCCAGCGGCACCGGCACCGGGTCCGGCGGGCGCGGCCGGATCGCGGAACTCGAGGACGAAGTGGCGCGCCTGCGCGACGAGCTCGAAGCGCTGCGGCGCGACTTCGCTGAATTCCGCCAGCAATTCGACTGAGCGGTGACCCGATCGCCGATCCCCGCTCTGGCCCGAGCGGGGCCGCCTCATCAACACCACTGAACCACTGATCCTCGACCAAGCTGATTCACCCCCAGTTCGATCCCATCGCCTTTTCCCTCGGGCCCCTGTCGGTGCGGTGGTACGGACTGATGTATCTCGTCTCCTTCGTGCTCTTCATCGTCCTCGGGCGCCTTCACGCACGCCGCCGCCCGGAGTTGGGCTGGGATGCCCAGGCGATCGACGACCTGCTCCTCTATGGCGTGCTCGGCGTGATCATCGGCGGCCGACTCGGCGAGGTCCTGTTCTTCCAGCCCGGCTACTATCTCGCCCACCCGGCAGAGATCCTCGCCGTCTGGAAGGGCGGCATGAGCTTCCATGGCGGTTTTCTGGGCGTGCTCGTCGCGATGTGGCTGTACGGGCGCAAGCACGGCAAGGGCTTCTGGCAGGTCACCGACTTCATTGCGCCGCTGGTGCCGACAGGCCTGGCGGCAGGGCGCATCGGCAACTTCATCAACGGCGAGCTGTGGGGCCGCCCGGTGCACAGCGAGCTGCCCTGGGCGATGGTCTTTCCCTGGGTCGACGCCGTGCCCCGCCACCCTTCCCAGCTCTACCAGGCGGCGGGCGAGGGCCTCGCGCTGTTCGCGATCCTGTGGTGGTACGCTGCCTCGCCGAGGCCGCTGCGCGCGGTGTCGGCGGTCTTTCTGATCGGCTATGGCAGCCTGCGCTTCCTCGCGGAGTTCTTCCGCACACCCGATCCCGGCATCTTCGGCACCTTGTCGCTCGGGCTGTCCACGGCGCAATGGCTGTGCGTGCCGATGGTGCTGGCGGGTGCAGCCCTGCTCGCTGCCGCCCGCCGCCGGGCACCGGCATCCTAGGGCTTATCCGATGGAACCACGCACCCGTTCGATGGCCTCGAGGTGGGCCGCCAGGCCGGCCGCCACGGTGACGACGTCCGCGCCGAGCGCGCGCGCCGCGCGGGCAGGAGCCGAATCGGGCGACGGCACGACGGCGATCACGCAGGCACCCGGCGAGACACGCTTGATCAGCCCGACCAGGCGCGCGGGCTCGCGCTCGGAGATGCGCCAGTCGAGCACCGTGACGTCGGGCTCGAGGCTGAAGAACAGCTGCACCGCAAGGCTCTCGGTGCCGGCCTGCGCGACCACGTCGATACGCGGCAAGGCCTGGGCGAGCGACTGCAGCAGCGGCTCGCCCGCCACCTGGTCGGGGACGGCGAGCAGCACCCGCAGCGGCGCAGGCTGCAGCGCTGGACCCGCTACCGGACTCGAAGATCCCATGATCGATCCTCCCCTGCCAACATCGCATATCCACAGGGCATGCGCAAGGAGGAAACGGGACGATTGCGGGTGCCGGCAGGCATTGGCGCTGCAGCCGCGCTATGATCGGCGCCAAGACCGCAAGCCATGGGGAGATCAGGATGTCCGCTAGCGGACTGGTTTCGCGCAGCCTGTCCCGGGTGCGCGAACTCGTGGCGCACGCCACCAGCCGGCACCGGGAACCCACCGAGTTCGAGCTGGAGCCCATACGGGCCCAGTTGCAGGAATGCGCGGAGGGGCGCGGTGGCGAGGTGTCGACGCGCCAGCGTGCTGCCCGCCTGGCCGAGACTTATCTCCGGCTCGACGCCGCGGGGCGGCACGCCTTTCTGCGCGTGATCGCCCTGGAGTTCGGCCCCGACCCCGCGCGCGTCGCGAAGGCGCACGAAGCGTATCAGGCCGCAGTGGGCAGCGAGCGGCAGTGGGATGCGGAAGCGCAACTGCGCGCGGCAATGCGCTCGCGTCGCCTTCGCATCCTGACCCAGTTCAACGCCATCCCGCAGGGCGTGAAGTTCCTCGTCGACATGCGCGCCGACCTGCTCAAGTTCCTCGCCGAAGACCCGCTGCTGAAACCGCTCGACCGCGAACTCGAGGCGCGACTCTCGGCATGGTTCGATGTCGGCTTCCTCGAGCTGCAGCGCATCACCTGGCAGTCGCCCGCGGCCATGCTCGAGAAGCTCGTCGAGTACGAGGCGGTGCATGCGATCCGCTCGTGGAAGGACCTCAAGAACCGGCTCGACTCGGACCGCCGCTGCTATGCGTTCTTCCATCCGCGCATGCCGCTCGAACCGCTGATCTTCGTCCAGGTCGCACTCCTCGAGGATCTGGCGGACGACGTGCAAAAGCTGCTCGATGTCGATGCGCCCCTGGCAGACGCGAGCAAGGCCAACACCGCCATCTTCTACTCGATCAGCGCCACGCAGGCCGGCCTGCGTGGCGTCTCCTTCGGCAATTTCCTGCTCAAGCGCGTGGTCGACGACCTGCAGCGCGACTTCCCGCGCCTGAAGACGTTCTCGACCCTGTCTCCAATCCCCGGGCTCGTGCGCTGGGCCGCGCGCAACAGCGACGAGCTCGGCGCGGCGATCACGACTTCCGACTGGAAACGCCTCGAGGCGGCCGGCATCGAGGAGGGCCCCGACGGCCCGCTGCTCCCGGCGCTGCTCGCAGGCGAGGTCGCGTGGGCGGCAGACGAAGCCCTGGCGCAGGCGCTGCACGATCCCTTGCTGCGCCTGGCGGCGCATTACCTGCTGCATGCGTCGAGGGACGGGCGTCCGGTCGATCCGGTCGCGCGCTTCCATCTCGGCAACGGCGCCCGTATCGAGCGCCTCAACTGGCTGGCCGACACGTCGGAGAAGGGCCTGAAGCAGTCGTGGGGGATCATGGTGAACTATCTCTACGACCCGGACCGCATCGAGACCAACCTCGAGCTCTTCGAGCAGGAAGGGCGCATCGACGCCGCAACATCGGTAAAGCGGCAGGCAAGACGTTGAGCGAGAAGCACGCCACGCTCGGCGGTCATATCGGGCCACGTGCCAGACCCGCTTCCGATATCCTCGGCGGAATTCGGCGGGCCATTCCCGCTTCATCCTTCACGGGCAAGTTTCGTTTGCGCCTCCCTTTCAGCCACTCGTCCATTCGCGTCCGTCTGCTGCTCGCAAGCACGGCGGTTCAGGTCGTCCTGTTGAGCCTGCTGCTGGCCAACAGCGTGCGGCTGATGAACAACGCCGCCTCCGCAAGCCTGGAGACGATCGTTTC
>JBFGUQ010000228.1:0-4992 GCA_041565515.1 Rhodocyclaceae bacterium
GCATGTAGTTCTCCCAGCACAGCAGGCAGCCGATGCGCCCGACCGGCGTGTCGACGACGCGCAGCCCGCTGGCGTCGCCCATGCCCCAGACCATGCGCTCCGGGTTTGTCGCCATCAGCTTGCGGTGCCGGTTCAGCAGCTTGCCGTCCGCGCCGATGACGACCACGGTGTTGAACAGCGTGCTGCCGCTGTAGCGGCGGTCGATCTCGTTCATGCCGCAGACGACCGTGATGCGGTGCTCCCGCGCCGCCTCGGCGATCGGCCCCAGCGCGCCGCCGTCGATGTCGACCGCGTTGTTGCGCAAGCGGTCGTGAATCTGGCCGGACAGGGCCATGTCGCCTCCGGGCTTGAGCCGCCACACCCAGGGGGGATAGCCGGGCAGGAAGGCCTCGGGGAAGACGGCAAGCTCGGCGCCGGCCTTTGCCACATCCTCGATGCTTGCTACTGCACGCGCGATGGTCGCCTCGAGGTCGAGCAGCACGGGGGGCTTCTGGATCACTGCAATCTTGTGGGTCATGGTCTCACCTCGTCTCGGTTGGATCGGGTAATCGGCATTCGGTGCCGCGCATCGTGCGGGCGGCGCGGCGGCGCCGGCGCGAAGGCCAGGGCGTCATGCGGGCCCGGCCTTCCCGGCATCGCTTCGCCTACTCCTCCAGGCTGATCCCGGAGCCGCCCATCTCGCTCGGGACGTCCTTCATCTTCGGCAGTCCGTCGTGGATGCGCAGGACGGTTTCCTGATAATGCACATGAGCGCCGGGCTCGAAGGGAAGCTCGGGCAGGGCTGCGGCATAGACGTCGATGACCTCCATGGCCGGATGCTCGGTGAAGATATGCCCGCCGCACTTCCTGCACCACTTGCGGGTGCTGTTCGGCGTCTTGTTGAAGCTGCCGATGTGCTCGCTGCCCTCGGTCACCTCGACTGCGTCGGGCTTCCACAGGGTGAAGGCGTTGACCGGCCCGGCGGACCAGCGACGGCACGACTCGCAGTGGCAATAACCCATCGCCACCGGTTCTCCGCTGACGGTGAATCGCACCGCGCCGCAGAAACAGCTGCCCGTATAGGTCTCTTGCGCGTTCATGATCGGCTCCTTGGTAGCTTGGAAACGTTGTTCAGGGGTGCGCCTTCGCGTCTGTTACCCTGAACCCACGCCCCTACTCTGGCAGCGCATCGTTGTAGCCAGCGTTTGAACGCACCCGATCGCTGCAGGGGAGGCGGGCCGGGATCGACAGCGAGGAGGATGCGTCTTGCCCACCGCGGCCAAAGCCCTGCCGTCTGAAGGCCTGCAGATTCGTTTGCTGGGCGAGCTGCAGGTTTGCCGCGGCAGCACCCCGCTGGTGCTGCCGCCCTCGAGGAAGACGCGGGCGCTTCTGGCCTATCTGGCAGTGACGGCGAAGCGGCATCTTCGCAGCGAACTCTGTGGCCTGTTCTGGGAGGACGCCGCCGACCCGCGGGCCGGGTTGAGGTGGAGCCTGACGCAGATCAGGCGGGCGCTGGGCGAGCGCGGCGGCAGCGTCGTCCGCGCCGACCGCGAATCCGTCGAGTTGCCCGCGGGCGAGGCGCCCAGCGATCTTGCCCGGCTCGGCCGCCTGACGGGCGCCGGGATCGAACGCATGTCACGCGAGGCCCTGATCGAGGCCAGCCGGCTGTTCCGCGGCGAGTTCCTCGAAGGGCTGGACCTGCCGGCCTGCTATGCGTACCACGAGTGGTGCATGACCGAGCGCGAGGCGGCGAGCCGAAGGCACGAGCAAGTCCTGGCGGCCCTCGTCGAACGCGATTGCGACAGCCCCGAGCGGGCGCTCGTGCATGCTCGCGCGCTGGCGGCGCACAACCCCCTCAACGAACGCGGGCACATCCAGCTGATACGAATCCTTGGCGCCTTGGGGCGTCGGCGTGACGCGCTCGCCCAATACGAGCAGTGCTGCCGGATCTTCGAGCGCGAGCTTGGCCTCGGCCCGCCGCCAGGCCTGGTCGAAGCGCGCGCGACGCTCGGGCGGGCTCCCGACGTCTCGCGCGAGGACCGCGAGGCCCGCGTGACGGTGCCGCAGGCAAGCACGGTTGCCAGCCGCGCGCCCCCCCGGCTGATCGGGCGGAAAGGGGAGGTTGCCCAGCTGGCGCGAAGCATCGAGCTCGCGATGGCCGGGCAGGGGGCGGACGCCCTGCTCGTGACCGGTGTTCCCGGGATCGGCAAGTCGCGGCTGCTCGACGAGTTCGAGCGCCGGGTCACCGCGGCGGGCGGACGCTTTCTGCGCGGGAGAGCGTTCGAGGCCGAGATGCTCCGGCCGTTCGGATTCTGGATCGATGCGCTGCGAGGCCTGGGCGACGGCGATCTTCCCTGCGCGATGCGCGAGGCACTGCTGCCGCTGACGCAGGCCGGCGCAGGCGAGCCGCGGGTCGGTGATCGCGAGGCCCTGTTCGATGCGGTGGTCGGTGCCTTGTCGGAGCTGGCCAGGCCGGGACCCTTGGCGGTGCTGGTGGACGACCTGCACTGGATCGAGGCCTCTTCTGCCGCACTCCTGCATTATGCGATGCGCAGACTGGCCGGATCCGCGGTGTCGTTCGCGCTCGCCGGGCGTGCGGGCGAACTGGAGGACAACGCCGCGGCGCAGAACCTGATCGCCGCCCTGGCGCAGTCGAGGAGGCTCACGCGCATCGCGCTCCGACCCCTGGGCGACGCCGAGGCTCGCGCGCTGGTCGGCGCGGTGGCGCAGGTGGCCGACCCCGACCGCATCGTCGCGCAGGCGCAGGGCAATCCACTCATGCTGCTCGAACTCGCCGGTTCGCAGGACGCGGCCGGAGAGTCATCGGGCCTGCTCGAGCACATTCTCGCAACGCGGATCGCCCGGCTCTCCCAGGGCGCGGGCGAGCTGCTGGACTGGGCGTCCGCGTTCGGCCATTCATTCCCGCTGGATGTGCTGGTCGCTGCGCTCGGGGTCGGGCCAGGACGGGTCGACCAGCAGCTCTCCGAACTCGAGCGACACGACCTGATCTGCGCCGTCGGCGACGACGCCTATGCATTCAGCCATGATCTGATCCAGCAAGCCGTATACGGCCGCGTCTCGCAGCCGCGGCGCCGTTTGATGCACAAGAGCATTGCCAAATCCATGAGCGGCGAGATGCATGCGCGTCCCGAGATCTGCAGCGAGCTTGCCTACCATGCCGGACTGGGGGGCGATCACGAGCTGGCGGCAAGGGCTTCAGTGGGCGCGGGCGAGCATGGGCTGCGGGTGTTCGCGAACCGCGAGGCGGCCGAGATCGCACGCCGTGGCCTGCGCCACGCGGCCCGCATCCCGGATGGGGCGGCGCGCGCGCGCATCGAAATGGCCTTGCTGCGAGTCCAGGTGCTGGCGACCTCCGGCCTGCCGCTCGCCAGGCTGCGGCCGGATGCCGATGCGGTCGTGCAGGCCATCGATGCTGCGCGCACAGCCCGCCTGCACGCCGAAGTCGCGCAGGGCTACTACCTGCTGTCGGTCCTGCACCAGGAGGCCGGCAAGCTCGACGAAGCACAGCAGGCGACACTTCGTGCCGCGGAGGCCGCGCACCTGGCGGATGTCCTCGCCCATGCGCGCCAGCTCGCCAATAGCGCGCGTTGTCTGGTCGAGCTCGGGCGCGACGTCCCGCGCGCGCGGGAACTGCTCGCCGAGGCGGGCACGCTCGCGGAATCCGCCGGGCTGCACGAGGTCGAAGTGCGCTGGTGCACGGGTTTGCTGCACCATTGGGACGGCAACCTCGACCTCGCCGTGCGGGAGATCGATGCGGCGCTGGAACTCGCCGTCGCTGCCGAAGACCGGTGGCGCCAGTGCAGGTGCCTCGCATCGGCCGCGATGATCGAACTCGAGCGCCGGCGGCCGAAACAGGCCCTCGCCCGAGCGCGGGAATTGAGCTTGGCGGCCAGGCAGCTCGACGATGGGGCGGACGAGCCCCTGGCGCAAGCCATCGAGGCACTCGCCCGCCGGATGTCGGGCGAGGAGGCGGCGGATCTGGACGCTGCGATCGAGAAGCTGCGGCTGGCCGACGACAAGTCGCGCCTGGCCGCCGTGCTCAACCTTGCCGCATCGATCCAGCTCGAGGGCGACGACTTCGAGCTGGCTGGTGCGCTCGCAGCCGATGCCCTGGCGATGGCCGAGTCGATCGGCGAGGGCAACGAAGCCGTCGTGGCGCATGCCACGCTGGCTCGAGCGGCCGCCGCGTCGGGTGACGCGGAAAGGGCGCTCGTGGAGTTGGAAAGCCTGCGCCCGGTGCTCGATGCGCCGGGTGGGTTCAGCGCCCGCGCGGTGCGCGCCGCCGAGGCTGCGTCGGCCGGCGTGGTCCGGCTCCGCGCCGCTGCTTCCCGGCGCGCACAATGAGCGCGTCCGATCCAACCGAAGGAGATTTGGTCATGCAGCGGTTCATCGTCGAACGATCGTTTTCGCCCCCGATCTCGGATCGGGAACTGGACGAGGTCAAGGCACGAATGGCGCCATGCCTCGAACTCCACCAGGTGCGCTGGCTGCGCAGCCACATGTCCGCCGACCGTCAGCGCATGGTCTGCGAGTACGAGGCCCTCGATGCGGAGAGCGTACGCAAGGTCCAGCGCGAGGCGGAGGCGAAGTTCGACCGCGTCTGGCCCGCGCAGCTCATCGAGCCCTGAGCTTTCGCGCCGGGCCGGCGAGGTCCCGTCGCGAGCTCCTATCGTTTTTTTCGGGGAACGGTGATGCATTCAACGGCGACGGAGGGGCCATGTTTGGTTATGCTCAAGGCTTCGACGGTCGTGGAGTGGGGAGTTCGGAATGCGGGATCGCAGCGAAATCGACCGGCCTGCCCTGGAAGCCCTCGTGCAAGTCCTCGAGGCCAAGGCCCACGGGTTGCGCGAGTGTCTCGGCGCGCTCCAGCTCGCCCGCTCGCCGGAAATCGAGCGCGCGACGGTGAACAGGGCCATCGGCCTGCTGGAGAGAATGAAGATGCACCTGCGCTCGGGGCGCAAGGTCGTGGATCTTTCCGAGGACTGGACCCGA
>JBFGUQ010000229.1:0-4987 GCA_041565515.1 Rhodocyclaceae bacterium
CGTCGAGCAGCAGCACGTCCTTGACCTCGCCCTGCAGCACCCCGCCCTGGATCGCCGCGCCGACGGCGACGGCCTCGTCCGGGTTGACGTCGCGGCGCGCTTCCTTGCCGAAGAATTCCTTCACCTTCTCCTGCACCTTGGGCATGCGGGTCTGGCCGCCGACCAGGATGACGTCGTCGATGTCGGAGACCTTGAGGCCGGCGTCCTTCAGCGCGACGCGGCAGGGCTCGATCGTGCGCTGGACCAGCTCGTCCACCAGCGCCTCGAACTTCGCGCGGGTGATCTTCAGCGCCAGATGCTTCGGTCCGCTCGCGTCGGCGGTGATGTAGGGCAGGTTGACCTCGGTCTGCTGGCTCGAGGACAGCTCGATCTTGGCCTTCTCGGCGGCCTCCTTCAGGCGCTGCAGCGCGAGCACGTCGTTCTTCAGGTCCACGCCCTGCTCTTTCTTGAACTCGTTGACGATGTAGTCGATGATGCGCTGGTCGAAGTCTTCGCCGCCGAGGAAGGTGTCGCCGTTGGTGGCCAGCACCTCGAACTGGTGCTCGCCGTCGAGATCCGCGATCTCGATGATCGAGATATCGAAGGTGCCGCCACCGAGGTCATACACCGCGATCTTGGAGTCGCCCGGCTTCTTGTCCATGCCGAAGGCGAGCGCGGCCGCGGTCGGCTCGTTGATGATGCGCTTGACTTCGAGACCGGCGATCTTGCCCGCGTCCTTGGTGGCCTGGCGCTGGCTGTCGTTGAAGTAGGCGGGTACCGTGATCACCGCTTCGGTGACCGGCTCGCCGAGGTAGTCCTCGGCTGTCTTCTTCATCTTGCGCAGCACTTCTGCCGACACCTGCGGCGGCGCGATCTTCTTGCCACGCACTTCGACCCAGGCGTCGCCGTTGTCGGCCTTGCAGATGGTGTAGGGCATCAGGGCGATGTCCTTCTGGACTTCCTTCTCCTCGAAGCGACGACCGATCAGGCGCTTGACGGCGAAGAGCGTGTTCTTCGCGTTGGTCACCGCCTGGCGCTTTGCCGGCGCGCCGGTCAGGATCTCGCCGTCTTCCGCATAGGCGACGACGGAAGGCGTCGTGCGCGCGCCTTCGGAATTCTCGATGACCTTCGGCTTGCCGCCTTCCATGACGGATACGCAGCTGTTGGTGGTGCCGAGGTCGATGCCGATGATCTTGCCCATTTTTATTCCTCTAGAAGTCTGAATGCCTTGATGGAGGGGCGCTGCCGCTCCGTTCTGTTCCGCATATGGGGCGCGCCGGCCGGGTTTCAAGGACCGGCGCGCGAATTCACCGCTGGCTCACTGCGCCTTGGCCTTCGAAACCATCACCATGGCAGGGCGGATGACGCGCTCGTTGAGCAGGTAACCCTTTTGCAGCACGGTCACCACGGTGTTGGGCTCGGCCTCGGACTCGACCGCGCCGATTGCCTGGTGACGGTTGGGGTCGAATTTCTGCCCGACCGGGTTTTCCTCGGCGAGGCTTGCGCCCTCGAACGCCGATACGAGCTGGCGCAGCGTCAGTTCCACGCCCTCGCGCAGCTTTTCCACGGTCTGGTTCTCGACCGCGAGCGCCGCCTCCAGGCTGTCCTTTACCGGCAGCATCGCGGTGGCGAACTTCTCGGCGGCAAACTTGGATGCCTTGGAGATGTCCTCCTGCGCGCGGCGACGCACGTTCTCGGTCTCCGCCTTCGCGCGCAGCCAGGCGTCATGGTGTTCCTCGGCCTTGAGTTCGGCCTGTCGCAGGCTCTCCGCCAGGCTGGGCATCGTGTCGCCGGTGGCGGGTTCGGCGGGCGCGGGCGACGGGTCGGCGGCCTCCGCGTGCTGTTCGAGTTCTGGCAAGTCTTCCGCCTTGGGCTTCTGGTCCTGCATGGGTGTTCGCTCCCTGTTTTCGACAACCTGCTCGGATGTTGGGGCCTGGTCGCCGTATTTCAAGTGCCGCGGCGAGGATAATTTCGAGCCGGGCGTCGAACGGCCGTCGCGGCCTCCAGCCGATGCCCTGAGCGGGGTTCAGGACATTCTTCCTGGCGTTGGCCGGCGCGATGCAGGATGATTGCGCCCTGGCGCGACCGGTCAGCGCGCCGCGAGCCGGCGAGGGTCGTCCATACATCGGGAGGAGGCTTATGTTTCGCGTCATCGCTGCGGGAGTCGGTCTGGTCTTGCTTGCGGGATGTTCTTCCATGCCGTCGTCGCCCATGCCGGCGGCGGACATGAGTGCGTCCGCGGGGCCGGCGGGTGGGGGCGGGGCGGGCGCCCGTGGCGCCGCTGCTGCCGCGCCCGGCGACGGCCCCGGCGTGCTCGAGTCCGGACGCGAGCAGTTGCGGGCCGGCACGGTGTGGGTCGCTAGCGAGGTCAATGACTGGTTCGGCGACATCCCGTTCGAGAACGGTGGCACGGTGACCCACGGCCGGCTGGGTATCCGGGCACTCTGGCGCGAGGACGAGGACCTGCGCTTCAACGTGCGCCTGCGAGCCCGCCTGCAACTGCCGAATCTGCGCGAAAAGGCCTACGTGTTCTTCGGCCAGGACAACGAGCGCGAAGTCGTCACCGACCAGCCCGAGGAGTTTTCCCGCGAGCAGCAGCTGCTGACGCAGGATCTGCGCGAGGACCAGACGCTGTTTGCCGGCATCGGCGTCATGCTGCGCGATGCCTTCGATCTGCGCGTCGGCGTGCGCGGCGGCTACAAGCTCTATACCCAGGCGCGTTACCGCAAGGAGTGGCTGCTGAGCTTCCAGGACCGGGTCGAATTCCGCGAGACCCTGTTCTGGTCGCTGAGCGAGCGATTCGGCTCGACCACATCGCTGGATTACGAGCACGCATGGTCGCCGACGCTGTCGCTGCGCTGGCGCAATTCCGGCACGATCTCGCAGGAGTCCGACGGCTTCACCTGGTCGACCAGCCTGGGCGCGTTCAAGGCCTTCGGTGACGACCGCCTGCTGTCGCTCGAAGCGCTGCTCACCGGCGAGGCCGGCGCCGACGCCGACGTCGGCGAGTACGGGCTGCGTGCGAAATGGCAACAGCCGGTCTACCGCGACTGGCTGATCGGCGAGGTCATCGTCGGGCATTTCTGGCCGCGGCACGATGGCGACGCCGAGCGCGACCGCGTGTGGGCCGTCGGCGGCGGCGTGGAGCTGCGCTTCTAAGCGGCCATCGGCAGGGCTGCGAAGGTGTGCCGCGTGCTAATATTGCACGCTTTTGGTCCACGCGGATTAACCGCCTTCGAGCATGACACAGTTCGCCAAGGAAACCCTGCCGATCAGCCTCGAGGAGGAGATGCGCCACTCCTACCTGGATTACGCCATGAGCGTAATCGTGGGGCGGGCGCTTCCCGATGCGCGCGACGGCCTCAAGCCGGTTCATCGGCGCGTGCTGTTCGCGATGCACGAGCTGTCCAACGACTGGAATCGCGCCTACAAGAAGTCGGCCCGTATCGTCGGCGACGTCATCGGTAAGTATCACCCGCACGGCGACACCGCCGTCTACGACACGATCGTGCGCATGGCGCAGGATTTCTCGCTGCGCTACATGCTGGTGGACGGCCAGGGCAACTTCGGCTCGGTCGACGGCGACAACGCCGCGGCGATGCGTTACACCGAGATCCGCATGGCGCGGATCGGCCACGAACTGCTCGCCGACATCGACAAGGAAACGGTGGATTTCGGGCCGAACTACGACGGCTCCGAGAAAGAACCGCTGGTGATGCCGGCGCGTATTCCGAACCTGCTGATCAACGGCTCCAGCGGGATTGCGGTCGGCATGGCGACCAACATCCCGCCGCACAATCTCGGCGAGATCATCGATGCCTGCCTGCTCCTGCTCGAAGAGCCCGATACCGGCATCGAAGCGCTGATCGACGTCGTCAAGGCCCCGGACTTTCCGACCGCGGGCCTCATCTACGGCCTCGCAGGCGTGCACGACGGCTATCGCACCGGCCGCGGTCGCGTGGTGATGCGTGCGCGCACGCACTTCGAACCCATCGGCAAGACCGACCGCCAGGCGATCGTCGTCGACGAGCTGCCCTACCAGGTGAACAAGCGCACCCTGCAGGAGCGCATGGCCGAACTGGTCAACGAGAAGAAGATCGAGGGCATCAGCGAGATCCGAGACGAGTCGGACAAGTCGGGCATGCGCCTGGTCGTCGAGCTCAAGCGCGGCGAGATGCCCGAGGTCGTGCTCAACAAGCTGTTCAAGCACACCCAGCTGCAGGACAGCTTCGGCATGAACATGGTGGCGCTGGTCGACGGCAAGCCCCGCCTGCTGAACCTCAAGCAGATGCTCGTGTGCTTCCTCGAGCACCGCCGCGAGGTCGTCACCCGGCGCACGATCTTCGAACTCAGGAAGGCGCGTGATCGCGGTCACATCCTCGAGGGCCTCGCGGTCGCGCTGTCGAACGTCGACGAGATCATCGCCCTGATCAAGGCTGCGCCGACGCCGGCCGACGCCAAGCGCGGCCTGATGGAACGCACCTGGCGTTCGCCGCTGGTCGAGGAGATGCTCAGTCGGGCACTGGCCGACAGCTATCGGCCCGACGGGCTGGATCCCGCCTTCGGCCTCTCCACGCAGGGCTATCGCCTGTCCGAAGCCCAGGCGCAGGCGATCCTGGAGCTGCGCCTGCAGCGCCTGACCGGGCTGGAGCAGGACAAGATCGTCACCGAATACCGCGAGGTCATGGACGTCATCACCGACCTGCTCGACATCCTCGCCCGGCCCGAGCGCATCACCGCGATCATCGTCGGCGAGCTCGCCGCGATCCGCAACCAGTTCGGCGACCCGCGTCGCTCGGAACTGGTGATGAACACGGCCGAGATCAACATCGAGGATCTGATCACGCCGGAAGACATGGTCGTGACGCTGTCCCACACCGGTTACTTCAAGCGCCAGCCGCTGGCGGACTACAGCGCGCAGCGCCGAGGCGGTCGCGGCAAGCAGGCGACCTCGATGAAGGACGAGGACTTCATCGATCACCTGTTCGTCGCCAACACCCACGACACC
>JBFGUQ010000230.1:0-4977 GCA_041565515.1 Rhodocyclaceae bacterium
CGAAGACGACTGCGAACTTGAACACCAGCA
Source organism: Rhodocyclaceae bacterium (assembly GCA_041565515.1). GTDB lineage: Bacteria > Pseudomonadota > Gammaproteobacteria > Burkholderiales > Rhodocyclaceae > Thauera. The sequence continues at coordinate 31 of JBFGUQ010000230.1, forward strand.
GCGCCAGCACCATGCCGATCACCGCCGGCAGGTTGTGCAGGATTTCGGTGACGTCGAGCAGCATGCCGACGGTGACGAAGAACAGGCCGAGGAGCACGTCGCGAAACGGCTTGATGTCCTCCTCCACCTGGTAGCGGTACTCGGTCTCCGAGATCAGCATGCCGGCGAGGAAGGCGCCGAGCGCGAGTGACAGGCCGACGAACTCGGACAGCCAGGCCAGCCCCAGCGTGATGAACAGCACGTTGAGCATGAAGAGCTCGCCCGAGCGCCTGCGCGCGACCAGGGTGAACCACCAGCGCATCAGGCGCTGGCCGAACACCAGCACGACGACGAGCAGGAACGCCGCCTTCAGCGCCGCCAGCCCCAGCGTCAGTGCCAGCTCGTCGGCCGGGCGCGATAGCGCCGGCAGCAGGATCAGCAGCGGCACGACGGCGATGTCCTGGAACAGCAGCACGCCGATGGTCTCGCGGCCGTGCCGGCTGTCGAGTTCCATGCGATCGGCCAGCAGCTTGGACAGGATCGCCGTGGAGGACATCGCCAGCGTGCCGCCGAGCGCGAAGCTCGCCGCCCAGCCGAGGCCGAACAGCCAGCCGACCAGGGTCACCAGCACGATGCTCGCGACCACCTGCACCGCGCCGAGGCCGAAAACGATGCGCTTCATCGCGAACAGCCGCGCCAGCGAGAATTCCAGCCCGATCGAGAACATCAGGAAGACCACGCCGAACTCGGCGAGGTGGCGCGCGCCCTCGGACTCCTCCATCAGGTCCATCGCATTCGGCCCGCCGAGCGCACCGACGAGCAGATAGCCGAGCACCGGCGGCAGGTTCAGGCTGCGGAACAAGGCCACCAGCACCACCGCAGCGGCGAGCAGCAGGAGCACGAAATCGAGCGTATTGAGCATCGAAGCCCGCGGGTGAGCGATTTCCGGGCGCCCCGGGCGGCGTCCCGACTGTTATACAATCACAGGCTGGCGGCGGCCGTCGGTCCCGACCCCTGCGCCTCGCCCGCGTCTGTTTTCATCTTCTTCGCATCTTCACGCCAGTTTAACCGCATCGACTCCATGGACCCAATTCCCGCCGTTACAGCCACTCGCGCGATCGAACTCGCCCGCAAGGTGCTGCGCATCGAGGCCGACGCGGTCTCCGCGCTGGCCGACCGCGTCGGCGCCGAATTCGAGCGCGCGGTCGAAGTGATCCTCAAGCGTCACGGTCGCGTAATCGTCACCGGAATCGGCAAGTCGGGGCACATCGCGCGCAAGCTCGCGGCCACACTGGCCAGTACCGGAACGCCGGCCTACTTCGTGCACGCGGCCGAAGCCGCCCACGGCGACCTCGGCATGATCACGCCCGAAGACGTCGTGATCGCGCTGTCCAACTCGGGCTCCAGCGAGGAGGTGCTGACCATCGTGCCGCTGGTCAAGCGCCAGGGCGCACGGCTGATCTCGATGACCGGCAAGCCGGAGTCCGTGCTCGCGCGCGAATCCGACGTGCACCTGAATGTCGCCGTCGCCGAAGAGGCCTGCCCGCTCAATCTCGCCCCGACCGCCAGCACCACCGCGGCGCTCGCGCTCGGCGACGCGCTCGCCGTCGCCTTGCTCGATGCGCGCGGCTTCGGCGCCGAGGATTTCGCCCGTTCGCACCCGGGCGGCGCGCTCGGTCGCAGGCTGCTCACCCACGTCAGCGACGTGATGCGCGCGCGCGCGGCGGTGCCGTCCACCGCGGAGGACGCCCCGCTCACCGAGGCCCTGCTGACGATGACCAAGGGCGGCATGGGCATGACCGCCGTGCTCGGCGCGAACGACATGCCGAAGGGGATCTTCACCGACGGCGACCTGCGCCGCGCGCTCGAGAAGGGATGCGACGTGCGTAGCGCCAAGCTGGCCGACGTCATGACGCGCAACCCGCGTTCGATCGGGCCCGAAGCGCTCGCCGTCGAGGCCGCCGAGCTCATGGAGCGCATGCGCATCACCCAGCTGCTGGTCGTCGACGCCGACGGCCGCCTGGTGGGCGCGCTCACGACCCACGACCTGATGCTCGCCAAGGTGATCTGATGGCGTTCCATCCCGCCCGCTGCGCACCCTGCCCGACGAACGGCCGCCGCCCGCGCTGACAGCCGCCCCGCCCATGCAGATCGGCTACCGCCTGTACCCGCTCATCGCCCTCACCCTGATCGCCGGGGCCTCGGTATGGCTCGAGCGCATCACCCGCGTCGACGAACTGCCGGGCGGTTCCGCGCCCCGGACGGGGCCCGACTTCACCGCCGACAACACGCGCATCGTCGGCTATGGCGCGACCGGCGCGGAGCGCTACGAGCTCATCGCCGAGCGGCTGTCGCACTTCCCCGCCAGCGACGTCACCCGGCTCGAGAAGCCCCGCCTGCGGATGCGCTCGGAGGGCAGCGAGACCAACATCACCGCCGCGCAGGCCGAGGTCTCGCCCGGCGGCGAACGTGTCGACCTGTCCGGCGATGTGCGCGTGCGTCGCCCCGCCGGCGCCGGCGGCGAAGCCCTCACGCTGGACTCCGAAACCCTCACCGTCTGGCCCGATTCGCACCGTGCGCAAACAGACTCGCCGGTGGTGCTCACCCGCGGCAGCACGCGCGCCGACGCGCTCGGCCTGCGCGCGGACAACCTGTTCGGCACGCTCGACCTCATCGGCAAGGTCAAGGTGCATATGCCCCGCCGTCAAGGACAATCGTGATGAAAACCCGCCGCGCTTGCGCGCTCATTGCCCTCGCCACCGTTCTTCCCTTTGTCGCGGCGCCCGCGATGGCGGAAAAGGCCGATCGCGACCAGCCGGTCAACATCGAAGCCGACCGCCTGACCGTCGACGACCGCAACAAGGTGCACGTCTTCGAGGGCGCGGTGGTGCTCACTCAGGGCACGCTGACGATCCGCGGCGACAAGCTCGTCGTCACCCAGGGCGCCGACGGCTTCCAGAAGGGCGTCGCGACCGCCAGCGGCTCGCGGCTCGCCACCTTCCGCCAGAAGCGCGAAGGCACGGACGACTTCGTCGAGGGCGAGGCCGAGCGCATCGAATACGACAGCCGGGCCGAGCAGGCGCGCCTGTTCAACCGCGCACGGGTCGTCAGCGGCGGCGACGAGGTCCGCGGTCACTACATCGAATACGACGCCATCAGCGAGAACTACCTCGCCAGCAATGCCCCTGGCGGAGAGCCCACCCCCTCCGGCGGTGGCCGGGTGCGTGCCGTCATCCAGCCCAAGGGCGACAGCAAGCCCTGAAACGTCCGGCGCAGCCGGCAGGCGTCGTTGCAGGCCGGCTGCGCGAACATCCACGAGGAGAAAAGCATGACCTACGAACTCATCGTCGCCGAGACCCGCGGCCGCGTCGGCCTGATCACCCTGAACCGCCCCAAGGCGATGAACGCGCTCAACGACCAGGTGGTCGACGAGATCGGCGCCGCCCTCGACGGCTTCGAGGCCGACGACGACATCGGCGCGATCGTCATCACCGGCTCGGAGAAGGCCTTCGCCGCCGGCGCGGACATCAGCGCGATGGCGCAGTTTTCCTACATGGATGCCTACAAGGGCGACTACATCACACGCAACTGGGAGCGGGTGAAGACCTGCCGCAAGCCGGTGATCGCCGCGGTCGCCGGCTTTGCCCTCGGCGGCGGCTGCGAACTGGCGATGATGTGCGACATCATCATCGCCGCCGACAGCGCCAAGTTCGGCCAGCCCGAGGTCAAGCTCGGCATCCTGCCCGGCGCCGGCGGCACCCAGCGCCTGCCGCGCGCGGTGAGCAAGGCGAAGGCGATGGACATGTGCCTCACCGCGCGCTTCATGGACGCCACCGAGGCCGAACGCGCGGGCCTGGTCTCGCGCGTCGTCCCGGCCGACAGGCTGGTCGAGGAGGCGCTCGCTGCCGCCGAGACCATCGCCGGCTTCTCGCTGCCGGTGGTGATGATGATCAAGGAGTCGGTCAATCGCGCCTTCGAGAGCAGCCTCAACGAAGGCCTGCTGTTCGAGCGCCGCGTCTTCCACGCCGCCTTTGCGCTCAACGACCAGAAGGAAGGCATGGCCGCCTTCGTCGAGAAGCGCAAGCCGGACTTCACGAACGACTGATCCTGCGCGCCGCCGGCCCCCGGCCGCCGCGCCGGGACCGCAGCCGGCGCGCCGCGCGGCGGGCCGCATTCGCGAACCCGCCCTTCCCGGCATCGCCGGCCTTCCGCATGTCATCATTCCGAAACCTGCGCGGCGGACACTGTCCGCTCCGGGCAGGGTCACGCCAGTCGCCAATTCTGGTTGCGCCGCGGCAAGGCCACACCCGGCAGGGAAATCGGGCCCTTCGAGACCATACGGCATGCAAGTGATTGAAAATACCAATCAATCCTTGGTTGTGCATTGCACAAGATTCTTCTTGACAACGCACTTCACAACCCTATAATCGAGGTCATGCTGCAAAGCAACATCGCGGCACCCGAAAACCCCGATGTTCCGGCAAGCAACGATTGAAGCACCAACCAAGGAGATCACCATGTCCGTATTCGCCACCCCCGAGCAGTTCGCCGCCACCAACAAGGCCAACGTTGAAACCATGCTGACCCTGGCCAACAGCGCCTTCGCCAGCGCCGAGCGCCTGGCCGCCCTGAACCTGAACACCGCCCGTTCGGTGCTGGAAGACGGCGTTGCCAACACCAAGGCCCTGCTGGCCGTCAAGGACGTGCAGGAGCTGGTCAATCTGCAGTCGTCGCTGGCCCAGCCGCTGGTCGAGAAGGCCGTTGCCTACGCTCGCAGCGTGTATGAGATCAGCTCGCAGAGCCAGGAAGAAGTTTCGAAGGTTCTGGAAGCTCAGGTTGCCGAGCTGAACAAGGGCTTCGCCAGCGCGCTGGACCAGGCCGCCAAGTCGGCGCCGGCTGGCTCCGACGTCGCCGTCGCTGCCGTCAAGTCCGCGATCGCCGCCGCCAACAGCGCCTACGACAGCATGA
>JBFGUQ010000231.1:0-4962 GCA_041565515.1 Rhodocyclaceae bacterium
CGCCTGACCCTGCCCGAAGGACTGTACGCGCTGCTCATCGTGTCGGGTGGGCTGTTCGTCTTCGCTGCCACCAATCTGCTCGAGGGCAGCGGATTCCTCGCGGTCTATCTGGCGGGACTGGTCGTCGGCAACCGTCGCAGCCACGCCACCGAGCATGTCCTGCGGGTCATGGACGGCCTGGCCTGGCTGGCACAGGCGGGGATGTTCCTCGTCCTCGGGCTGCTGGTGACGCCGTCGCATCTGCTCGATCATGCCTGGGAAGCGCTCGCGATGGCGGTGTTCCTCACCCTGGTCGCGAGGCCGCTGGCGGTGGTGCTGGGCCTGTTGCCCTTCCGCTACAAAGCCGCCGAACTGGCCTACGTATCCTGGGTGGGCCTGCGTGGCGCGGTGCCCATCGTGCTGGCGATCGTGCCGGTGATGATGGGCGTACCGCACTCGCGCCTGCTCTTCGACGTTGCCTTTGCGGTGGTGCTGTTCTCGCTGCTGGTGCAGGGCGCCACCGTGCCGGTTGCCGCGCGCCTGCTCAGGCTGGAGGTGCCGCCGCGCGACGAGCCGGTGGACCGGCGCGAGGTGTGGGTGAGCGAGGAGGTGGCGCTGGACCTGCTGGAGTACCAGGTCGCGCCCGGTGCGCGCGCCGAGGGCCGGCACCCCGAAGACGTCACGGCCGAGATGATCGGCGCCGGCGCCCGCTGTGTCGCCTTGGTGCGCGCGAACAGCCTGCAGCATCTCCATGCCGATACGCGGCTCGCCGCCGGAGACTTCGTCTGGTTCGCCGCGCCCGAGGCGCTGGCCGAGGATCTGGCCCGGGTGTTCGGTGGTCCAGCGGGCGAGCTCAATGCCAACGCCGGGTTCTTCGGCGAATTCGTCGTCGACCCCGCCTGCAGGGCAGGCGACCTGGCGGATGCCTACGGATTCGAGCTGCCGGCGGACGAGACTGGGCTGGAACTGCGGGCGATGATGCGCGCGCGCCTGGGGCGCCGCGCCGTGGTCGGCGACCGCGTGGCGGTGGGCGCGTTCACCTTGACCGTCCGCGAGATGGATCGCGCGGGCGTGATCACCGAGGTCGGCCTCAAGTGCCCGCCCGCTACCGACAGCTGAAGCGCGCCGCCGCCTGCCATGTCGCGGCGGCGCGCGGCGACGCAGCCGGGGGGAGCATAGCGGCCCCAGTGCTGATAAAATTGCGCGTTTTTTCGAGGCTTCCCCGATGACGGCTCGTATTATCGATGGCAACGCGCTGTCAGCCCGCGTCCGCGGCGAGATCGCCGAGCGCGTCGCGGCGCTGACCGAGCAGGGCGTGCAACCCTGTCTGGCAGTGCTGCTCGTCGGTGCCGATCCCGCCTCAGCCGTGTATGTGCGCAACAAGGTCGCCGCGTGCGAGAAGGCGGGCATCCGTTCGCTTCGCTTCGATTATCCGCAAGACGCGGACCCCGCCGAGGTCATGGCGAAGCTCGCCGAACTCAATGCCGATCCGGCCGTGCACGGCATTCTCGTGCAGCTGCCGCTGCCGCCGCAGTTCGACGAAGCCGCGGTGCTCGAAGCGATCAGCGTGGCCAAGGACGTCGACGGCTTCCACGCCGAGAACGTCGGCCGGCTGTCGCAGAACCGGGAGGCCTTCCTGCCCTGCACGCCGCACGGGGTCATGAAGATGCTCGAAGCCGAGAGGGTGCCGGTGGCCGGCGCGGAAGCGGTGGTGATCGGGCGCTCGAACATCGTCGGCAAGCCGATGGCGATGCTGCTGACCAATGCCGGTGCCACCGTGACCGTGTGTCACTCGAAGACGCGCGACCTGGCCTTCCACACCCGTCGCGCCGACATCCTCGTCGCGGCGATCGGCAAGCCGCGCTTCCTCAGCGGCGACATGATCAAACCCGGCGCCGCGGTCATCGACGTCGGCATCAACCGGCTGCAGGACGGTCCGGATGCAGGCAAGCTCTGTGGCGACGTCGATTTCGCCTCGGCGAAGGAAGTGGCCGGCCTTATCACGCCGGTACCCGGCGGCGTCGGGCCGATGACCATCACGATGCTGCTTGAAAACACCGTCGTCTCCGCCGCGCGGGTTGCCGGCAAGCAGGAACTGGTGCGATGAGCGAAACCACACCCGTCGTCGGCATCATCATGGGCTCGAACTCCGACTGGCCGACCATGCAGGCCGCGGCGAGGATGCTGGAGGAATTCGGCGTGCCCTTCGAGGCACGAGTCGTTTCCGCCCATAGAACGCCGGACTTGATGTTCGAGTACGCCGAGGGCGCCCGTGGCCGTGGGCTGAAGGCGATCATCGCCGGTGCCGGCGGCGCGGCCCATCTGCCCGGCATGGTCGCGGCCAAGACCACGCTGCCGGTGCTGGGCGTGCCGGTGCAGTCGAAGGCGTTGTCGGGCCAGGATTCGCTGCTGTCGATCGTGCAGATGCCCAAGGGCATCCCGGTAGCGACCTTTGCCATCGGCGAGGCAGGTGCAGCCAATGCCGGCCTGTTCGCGGTGGCCTTGCTTGCGAATGAAGATGCTGCACTCGCCTCCAGGCTGGCGGACTTCCGTGCCCGCCAGACGCAGGCCGTGCTCGACATGAAGCTCGACTGAGAGGCTCGCCAGATGATTCTCCCGCCTGCCACCCTGGGCATGCTCGGCGGCGGCCAGCTCGGCCGCTTCTTCGTTTCCGCGGCGCACGAGATGGGCTACAAGGTGTGGGTCCTTGACCCTGATCCGCACAGTCCCGCCGGTCTGATCGCCGATCGCCACCTGGTCGCCGCCTACGACGACTATCTCGCGCTGGACACCTTGGGCGCCGACTGCGCCGCGGTGACCACCGAGTTCGAAAACGTTCCTGCGGCCACGCTGGACTACCTCAAGAAGTTCATTCCGACGCACCCTGCTGCCAGTGCGGTGGCAGTGTGCCAGAACCGCATCGCGGAAAAGTCCTTCCTCGCCGAGAATGGCCTGCCGCACGGCCCGTTTGCCGCGATTCGCGGCGAGGACGACATCCGCGACGCCGACCACGGCTTGTTTCCGGCGGTGCTCAAGGTCGCCCGCTTCGGCTACGACGGCAAGGGCCAGGCGCGGGTGGCCAACCGCGAGGAGGCGATCGCCGCCTTTCAGCACTTCAAGGGCGAGCCCTGCGTGCTCGAGAAGATGCTCAGGCTCGACTGCGAGGTGTCGGTCGTGCTCGCGCGCGACGAGCCCGGCGGGGTGCGCTGTTTCCCTGCCGCCGAGAATCGGCACCGCCACGGCATCCTGGACGTGACGATCGCGCCTGCCCGCGTCGCGCCGGCGCTGCGGGAGCGCGCGCAGGCGGTCGCCGAACGCATCGCCCACAAGCTCGGCTATGTCGGCACGCTGGGCGTCGAATTCTTCGTCTGCGACGGCGAGTTGTTCGTCAACGAGATGGCGCCGCGGCCGCACAACAGCGGGCACCACACGATCGACGCCTGCGACACCAGCCAGTACGAGCAGCAGGTGAGGGCATTGTGCGGGCTGCCGCTGGCGAGCCCGCGCCAGCACTCGGTGGCGGTGATGGTCAACCTGCTTGGCGAACTATGGTACGAGGACGGCAAGGGCCACGGCGCCTATCGCGAGCCCGACTGGTCCGTGCTGCACGGCGTGCCCGGCCTGAGCCTGCATTTCTACGCCAAGCATCACGCTCGCCCGGGCCGCAAGATGGGCCACTTCACGGTGACGGGCGAAGACGTGGGCGTGGTGTTCGAGCGCGCGCTGCAGGCGCGCGCCGCGCTCGGCATCGAAGACGAATGAGCACGCCGGCCTCCGGCGCCATGATCTCGGCCCCCACACCCGAAGCGCTAGGACGCGCCGCCGACCTGCTGCGCGCAGGGGAACTCGTCGGCATGCCGACCGAAACGGTGTACGGCCTCGGCGCCGACGCCCTCAACCCGGCGGCGGTGCGGAAGATCTTCGCGGCGAAGGGCCGTCCGGCCGACCATCCGCTGATCGTCCATCTGCCCGATGCGGAGCAGCTGCCGCGCTGGGCGGCGAGCATCCCGAAGGAGGCCATCGCTCTCGCCCGCGCCTTCTGGCCCGGACCGCTGACGCTGATCCTCAAGCGCGACGCCCACGTGCCGGACGAGGTCACCGGTGGCCAGGACACGGTCGGCCTGCGGGTGCCGGCCCATCCGGTGGCGCTGGCGCTGCTGAAGGTCTTCGACTCCGGCATCGCGGCGCCGAGCGCAAACCGCTTCGGGCGCATCAGCCCGACCACCGCGCATCATGTCGGCGAGGAACTGGGGGCGAGCGTCGCCCTCGTGCTCGACGGCGGCGCCTGCGAGGTCGGCATCGAGTCCACGATTCTCGACCTCTCGCGTCTCGATACGACCGGGCCGACGATTCTCCGTCCCGGCGCCATCACCGCGGAGGACATTGCCCGCGTCATCGGCCGCCGCCCGCGCCTGCGCGATGAGCTGGAGGCAGCAGGGCAGGGTGAGGCTGCGGCGCGCGCCGCCGGCGAGGCGGCGCCGCGAGTCTCCGGTGCGCTCGCCGCCCACTACGCGCCAAGCACGCCGCTACTGATGGTCGAATCCCCGCTGCTCGTGGAGGAGGCCGGCGTACTCGCCGGCGAAGGCAGCCGTGTTGCCGTGCTCGCGCACGCCACCCCCGACCCGCATGACAGCCGCCTGAGCTGGCTTGCCGCGCCTGCCGACCCGGTCGGCTACGCTCACGCGCTGTATTCGAGCCTGCGCAGCCTCGACGCGCTCGGCGCAGATTTCATCCTCGTCGAAGCGCTGCCGCCGGTCCCGGCCTGGGCCGCCATCGCGGACCGTCTCGGCCGCGCCGCGGTCGGTTCCGGGGCCGAACAGGACGAGACCTGAGGGGCGATCGCCGCCGCCCGAAACCGCTGCCGGAAATGCGCCGGAGTTGTTCACAAGCGCCCAGCCGTTCTCTATAATGCGCGCTCTTTCGGGGCCGATAGCTCAGCTGGGAGAGCGCTGCGTTCGCAATGCAGAGGTCGGGAGTTCGATC
>JBFGUQ010000232.1:0-4943 GCA_041565515.1 Rhodocyclaceae bacterium
TCAGGCCGAGCAAGGCACCGCCGAGCAAGGCCACCGCATCGACGAGGGTGAAGGCCGGAAGCCGTGGCAACGGACGCTGCGGACTCTGCGCCACACGCTCGATTACCGAACGATGCCCGTCGTTGACCGACAGTTGCTGCGGCCAGCGCCCACCCCAGGCACGCCACAGCAGGACCGCGCCGAAGCTGTCGAGACGCTCCAGCCCGTCGAGCTGCCACTGCGACTGCGCAGGGGCCGAGGCCAGGCCGCTGCGAATCGCGCCGATACGGCCCGACAGCGCTCGCAGCGTCCAGTCGCCGGACACCTGCAGCACGCCCTTCGTCCGGTCGACGTGAACCTCGGGCGCGCCCTGCCGCCCACCTTGCGCGATCCCCAATCAGGCCACCGCTGCCTTCACGCCGGCCGCGCGAACGTACAGCCCGCGGCCCACCGACATCCACTGGCGCTGCTCCTCGTTGAGCGCCGCCGCCGTGAGGGGCAGCTTCTGCAGCCAGCCGGCGGGCGTATTGACCGAGAAACCGCGACCCTCGCGCCGCATCGTCAGCGGTGGAATGCCGCGGGCGTCGCGCGCACGATGGATGACCACTGCCAGCCGAAGGCATGCGATCAGCAACCAGTCGGGGCTTGCTGCGTCGATCGAGGCAACGCGTTCGAGCTTGCCGCGATGTGCCAGCACCAGGCGCGCGAGCCGTCCCTGGTCCATGCGCGAGAAACCGGGCATGTCGGCATTGGCGAGGATGTACGCGCTGTGCTTGTGGTAGCTCGAATGCGCGACCGATATCCCGATCTCGTGCAGCATCGCCGCCCAGCGCAAGAAGCGTCCGTCGAGGTGCTCCGGGTCCGCCGCGCCCGGCTCGAGCTGGACCAGCAGGCTGGCCGCGGTGTCCGCGACCTGGTGCGCCTGCTTGAGGTCGACGTTGTAGCGCCGCACGAAGGCCGTAACGGTGGCATCGCGCAGGTCGTGATGATGATAGCGACCGAGCAAGTCGTAGAGCACGCCGAGCCGCAGCGCGCCCTCGGAGAACACCATGTGCTCGAGGGCGAATTCCTTGAAGATCGCGCTCATGATCGCGAAACCGCCGAGGATCACCGGCAACCGGTCGCCCTTGAGGCCGGCAAGGTCGAGGTTGTCGATGCTGCCGGCGCGCAGCAGCAGTGCCTTGAGCTGCTCCAGTCCGCTGCGCGTGATCCCGCCGCTCGACAGGCCGTTCTGTTCGAGGATCTCGACCAGGGCCTTGGCGCTGCCGCTCGAACCCACCGCTTCCTCCCAGCCGGCTTCGCGGTAGGCCTGCACGATCGTCTGCAGCTCGCGACGGGCGGCCAGCTCGGCTTCCTTCAGGCTGCGCTTGTCGATCTTGCCCTCGGGGAAGAAGCGCAGGCTGTAGCCCACGCAGCCCATGTAGCGCGACTCGAGCAGCAGCGGATCGAAGCTCTTGCCGATGACGAACTCGGTGGAGCCGCCGCCGATGTCGACCACCAGTTGCTGCCGGTGCGGGTCGGGCAAGGTATGCGCCACGCCCACGTAGATCAGCCGCGCTTCCTCGCGTCCGGCGATCACTTCGATCGGAAAGCCCAGCGCAGCCTCGGCCCGGATCAGGAACTCCGGCGCGTTCTTCGCCACGCGCAGCGTATTCGTCGCCACGGCCCGCACGGCATCGGGCCTGAGGTCGTGCAGGCGCTCGTGAAAGCGCTGCAGTGCCGCCACCCCTCGCTGCTGCGACGCGAGGTCGAGCATCTTCTCGGGTGACAGGCCTGCGGCAAGCCTGACCGCTTCCTTCAGACCGTCGAGCGGGTAGATCTGGTCATTGACGATTCGCCCGACCTGAAGGCGAAAACTGTTGGAACCGAGGTCGATCGCTGCAATCCGTTCTCTCATGATCATCTATGTTTGGGAGACGCGCAGCGCGCAAGGACGGCGAATGCCGGGACGGCTAATTCTAGCATTGCGCCCCCGGCCCCAACGGCCACGATGGATTCGATGCGATGGCGCCCGACATTGCGCCGCGCGGCAGCTTTGCCCTTGCCACTTGTCATCAAGCCGCAAAGAAAGTGTCACATAATGAGAGGAGCCCCTGCAACGGACCGCACATGTACCCTCGCAAGAACGCACCCACCTACCCCACCGACCACTTCATCAACCGCGAGCTGTCGCTCTTGCAGTTCCAGCGCCGCGTCCTGGCGCAGGCGGCCGACCCCACCGTCCCCCTGCTCGAGCGTCTGCGTTTCCTCTGCATCGTGTCGAGCAACCTGGACGAGTTCTTCGAGGTCCGCGTCGCCGGCATCAAGGAACAGATCCGCATCGGCAGCCGCAAGACCGGCAACGACGGAATCTCGCCACCCGATCTGCTCGAGCAGGTCAGCGACGAGGTACACGAGATCATCGCCGAGAAATACGCCCTGCTGAACGACGAGATCCTGCCCGCGCTCGAGAAGGAAGGCGTCGCCTTCCTCCGCCGCGGGCTGTGGACGGAGGCGCAGCGCAAGTGGATCCGCGGATACTTCCTGCGCGAGGTGATGCCGGTGCTGACCCCGATCGGGCTGGATCCGGCGCACCCCTTCCCGCGCGTGCTGAACAAGAGCCTCAACTTCGCGGTCGAGCTCGAGGGGCGCGACGCCTTCGGCCGGGACTCCGGGGCGGCAATCGTGCAGGCGCCACGCGCGCTGCCACGGGTGATACGCCTGCCGCGAGAGATCTGCGAGCAGGAGTACTCCTTCGTGTTCCTCAGTTCGGTGCTGCACGATCACGTCGGCGAGTTGTTCTCGGGCATGCAGGTGAATGGCTGCTACCAGTTCCGGGTCACGCGCAACTCCGACCTGTTCGTGGATGAGGAAGAGGTCAAGGACCTGCGTGCCACGCTCAAGGGCGAACTGCAGCAGCGCCACTTCGGGGACGCCGTGCGGCTCGAGGTCGCCGACAGTTGCTCGGACAAGATGGCCGCCTTCCTGCTCCAGCACTTTCATCTCAATGCCGACGACCTTTACCAGACGCCGGGCATCGTCAACCTGGTGCGGCTGATGCAGGTGCCGGACTGGGTCGACCGGCCCGACCTGAAGTACACGCCCTTCGTGCCCGGCACGCCGAAGTCGATGGAGCGGCGCCGGCAGATCTTCAACACACTGCGCAACCAGGACGTCCTGCTCCACCACCCGTTCCAGAGCTTCACCCCGGTCATCGACCTGCTGCGTGCCGCCGCCGACGACCCCCAGGTGCTGGCGATCAAGATGACGGTCTATCGCACCGGCACCGACTCGGTGCTGATGGAGCACCTGGTCCGCGCCGCGCAGAAGGGCAAGGAAGTCACCGTCGTGCTGGAGTTGATGGCGCGCTTCGACGAGGAGGCCAACATCACCTGGGCCAACCGCCTCGAGGAAGTCGGCGCGCATGTCGTCTACGGAGTGTTCGGCTACAAGACCCACGCCAAGCTGCTGATGGTGGTGCGCCGCGAGGAAAGCGGCCTGCGCCGCTATGTGCACATGGGCACCGGCAACTATCATCCGCGCACCACCAGCTTCTACACCGACTTCGGCCTGCTCACCAGCAACGAGGAGATCGGCCGCGACGTCGCCACGGTGTTCAAGCAACTCACCGGCCTTGGCCAGGCGAGCCAGCTGCGCCATCTGTGGCAGGCGCCGTTCTCGCTACAGGCCAACGTCGTCACCGCGATCAAGCGCGAGGCCGAGATCGCCCGCGAGGGGCGTCGCGGCCGCATCATCGCCAAGATGAACGCGCTGCTCGAGCCCGAGACCATCGAGGCGCTCTACGAGGCCTCGCAGGCCGGCGTGGAGGTCGATCTCATCGTCCGTGGCCCGTGCGCCCTGCGCCCGGGCGTACCGGGCCTTTCCGAGAACATCCGGGTGCGCTCGGTCATTGGCCGCTTCCTCGAGCACACCCGCATCTTCCACTTCCACGACGACGGCGAACAGCAGACTTACCTGTCGAGCGCCGACTGGATGGGGCGCAACTTCTTCGGCCGCATCGAGATCGCCTTCCCGGTGCTCGACGCCCGCCTCAAGCGCCGCGTCATGAAGGAAGGCCTGCGCCCCTACCTGGGGGACAACTGCCAGGCGTGGGAAATGCTCCCGAACGGGCGCTACAAGCGCAAACATCACCGCGGCACGCGCCGGGCGGCGCAGCTTATCCTGCTGCAGGAGCTGGCCGCGGCGAGCTGAGGCCAGTGGGCATGGAACCGGGGCAGCGTCGCGGCTGCCCCGGGTCCGCCTATCTGCGCTGGGCGTCGATCACCCCGGGCACCTCGCGGATCAGCGTGATCGCGCGCTGAACCTGGGTGACGCCGCCGACCTCCATGGTGAAGCGCATGTGGGCCGTGCCCTTCTTGCTGAGGGTATTGACCGCGATGACGTTGAGCTTTTCGCGCGACAGCACGTCGGAGATGTCGCGCAGCAGACCCTGGCGGTCGCCGGCCTGGACGGCGATGTCGACCTTGTACACCGCCTGCTTGTCCTGGAAGGCCTGGTCGCCCCATTCGGCGGCGATCACGCGCTCGGGGTGCTGGTCGACGAGGTGCTGGAAGTCCGGGCAGTCCACCCGGTGGATGGAGATGCCGCGCCCGCGGGTGACGAAGCCCTCGATCGCATCGGGTGGCGCCGGCTTGCAGCAGCGCGACAGCGAGGTCATGAGCTTGCCGACGCCGACGATGAGGATCTTGTCGCTGTTGTCGCCCGAGCGGCTGCGGCTGACGGTAAAGCCGGGCTCGGCGGCCTCGACCTCGGCTGCAGCGCTTCCTTCGCGCAATGCCGTCTGCACCGCACGCGGTCCGACCTCGCCCCGACCGGCGGCGAGGTACAAGCCCTCGGCATCCTTGAAGCCCATGCGCTCGGCGAGGCCGTCGATGTTGGCATGGGCGTGGCCATCGCGCTGCAGCTCCTTGGTGACGAAACTGCGCCCGCGCACGAGCAGTTCCTCTTCGTCGAGCTGGGCAAAA
>JBFGUQ010000233.1:0-4939 GCA_041565515.1 Rhodocyclaceae bacterium
CGCGCTCAACGGCTGGCCGGAGACGCCATCCCACAGCTGGACGCTGGTGTTGCCCCACAGCACGACACGTCCGCCCGGCAACAGCGCACCGCTGCCGACCCCTTCGCCGAGCGTGAGCGGCGGCGAGGGCACGTCGCCGGGCCCCAGCCGACGGGCGAGCGGCCCGGCCACCACCAGCGTCGCGTCCTCGCTCGCGTGCAGCAGCTCGTAGCCATGCAGGCCGAGGGCGTCGAGCCGTGCCTTGAGCGCGGCATCCGGCGGGCTTGCCCTGGCGATGCCGGTCGCGGTCGCCGGCGCCGGCGCAGGCGCGGTCAGCTCGTTCGCCGGGTGCCGGCGCCATACCCGCAGGCTGGCGTCGTCTGCCCAGGTGACGATGCCCTCGCCCCTGTCGAAGAATGCCGCGCCGGCGACCTGCCCGACGTGCCGCAGCGGCAGGCTCAGCGGCGTCAGGGTGTCCGTATCCCACAGGCGAGCGCCGGCCGCGGCGCTCCAGGCCAGCACGCGCGTGCCGTCCGGGCCGATCGCTGCGGTCACCGTCGCCTCGGCCTTGTCGTGCCGTCCGCGTGCGGCGGGCGCGCCTTCGGCGACGTCCCAGGTCTCGATCTGGCCGCCGGCACCGCTGGTGACGAAGCGCGCGCCGCCGGGCGTCAGCAGCACGCGCGACAGGCTGCCTTCGCGCGCCAGCGGCCTGTCGAAGCGCGGCTCGCCGGTCTCGGCATTCCATACCCGCACACGCCCGCGAGCGGTGTTCCAGGACACGACGTCCTCGCCCCCCGGCACGAAGAGGGCGCCATCGACCGCCTCGGGCGAGACCCAGCGCGCCACCACCCGGCCCTGGGCGAGATCGTGCCGGATCAGCGTGGTGTCGCAGCGGCTCAGCGCCGCCGCGCCGTCGGCGGCGACCTCCACGTCGTGCGCCGCGCAGTCCGTCCTCCAGCTCGCCTGCGCCTCGGCCTCGCCGATGCGCCAGCGCCAGAACTGCCCGTCCGTGCTCCACACCAGCACGCTGTCGGTGCCGAGAAAACGTGCGCCGCCGATCGAAGCCGCCAGCGCCAGCCGGGCGACCGCCTCGCCACCCGGCAAGGTCCACACGCGCACACCGCGATCGTCCCAGCCGAGCAGACGCTTGCCGCCCTCGTCGAGCGACATTCCCGCCACGCCGGACGCCTCCAGCGCGCGCGCCGGCGCCGCGCCGCCCCACAGCCAGAGGCCACCGGCCGCGTCACGCGAGACGACCTGCCGCTGCGCCCCGATCAACGCCTCGCTCACCGCTTCGACGTGGGTCGATTGCGCCACCAGGGCACCGGTGCGCAGGTCGTGCAGCGCGGCGTCGCGACCGGCCCAGGACAGCAGCACGGTGTCGTCCGCGCTGGCGAGCACGCCATCGGGCGCGGCGGGCAGGGCGATCATGCCCGTCAGTTCGAGGCCGCCGCCGAGCACGCCGACACCGATCAGCGCGCTCTCGCGCGCCTGGGCGTGCGGCGTGAGGTCGGCCGCGCGGGCGAAATAATGCGCGGCCTTGAGCGCGTCGCCGCTCGCGTCCCGCGCCGAGACGGCGCCGCTCCAGTAGCTGTTGATCAGCTGGGCATGCGTCTCCTGGCGCTGTCGCCACAGTTCGACCCCCAGCCAGCTCACCGCCACCAGGCCGATGGCGATCCCGGCCTCGAGCGAGCGCCGGCGCCGGCGCGCGCGCTGCGCGGCCTTCGTGCTGGCGAGGATGAAGGCGCGCAGGGCATCGCCGAGCTCGCTGTCGCGCTCCTGCTGCCAGCGCCGCGCCTCGGCCAGCGGACCGCCGCGCAGCAGCAGGCCCTTGTCTTCGGGCGCCTTCCGCCAGGCCTCGGCTTCCGGGCGCATGTGCTGGCGCCACAGCAGGAAGGCGCGGTCTTCGTCGAGCCAGCGCTTGAGCCGGTCCCAGGCGCGGAACAAGGCCTCGTGTGCGACCTCCAGCGTGCGTGCCGCGTCGCTGCCGGCCTGCGGGTCCTCCTGCCCCGACACCAGCAGGCGCGCCTTGACGAAGGCCTCCAGCAGCGGATGGATGGCCTCCGGGATGTCCTGCCAGCGCACCGCGCGGCGGGTGTAGCGGCCGTCGGGGTCGACGCGCACCATGTGGCGGAAGGCGCGACGCAGCTCGGCGATCTGCTCGCGGGTCGGCTTGAGCGCGGCGAGCACCGCGTCTGCCTCCTGGCGGATCGCGCCCTCGAGACCGCCGATGCGTTCGGTGTATTCGGCGAGGGTGATGAGGCCGTCGTCGCCGAAGTCGCGCCACAGGCGATTGAGCGTGAACGCGAGCAGCGGCAGGGCATCGGCGGTACCGGTGTCCCGCACCATGGTCTCGACCAGGCCGCTCTCGAGCTCGATGCCGGCGACCTCGGCGGGCTTCATGATGATCTCGGCGAAGTGGCGCGGCGTCATCGGGCCGAGCGACATCTCGCGAAACGGCATCTGCCCCCAGGCCGCGTGGGATTGCAGGGCGGCGAGATAGTCGGCACGCAGCGTCGCCAGGCAGTACAGGTCGCCGGCGTCGCCGCTCAGCGCCGCACGCAGCAGGGCGACGAAGCGGGCCGCCGCGACCGCATCGCTGGTGGTCACGAGTTCTTCGAGCTGATCGACGACGAGCAGCACCGCCCGCCGCTCACCCGTCTCGCCTCCCTCGCCGGCCGACGCCGCCGCCATCGCGGCCGCCAGCGCCTGGTCGCCGTCGTCTTGCGTGAGCCGCGCGCGCACGCCCTCGGGCAACACCCGCGCCAGTTCCTCGACCGGCTGCTGCATCGGGCGCATCGGCGCCAGCACCTGCCAGTCGGGCATGCGCGCGAGCCTGGGAATCACCCCGGCGCGCACCAGCGACGACTTGCCGCTGCCCGAGGTACCCACCAGCACCAGCAGGCGGTCGCCGCCGTAGCGCCGCATCTGGGCGAGCTTGTCGAGGCAGCGGCGCTGGTCGTCCTCGCGGCCGAAATACACTGCCGCGTCGGCCGCCTGGAAGGGCTTCAGGCCGGGATAGGGCGGACGGTGAACGTCCCAGTCGAAGCTGTCGGTGGGGTCCAGGCCGGCGCTGCGCATGCCGCGCCACAGGCGCGCGTAGCCGGCCTCGGGGTCGGGGCGCAGGTCGACGGTCTGGGTGTCCGCCAGCACCGGCCGCAGTTCGCAGCTGTCGATGACGAGCGGGAAGAGCTGTTTTCCCAGTGCGCGGGCGTGGGTGATCTCGGCGAAACACCAGTCCGAAGCCATCGAGTGCGGGCTGCACAGGACGACGACGCCGCTACAGGCGCGCAGGCGCGCGTAGATCTCGCGTTCCCAGTGCCGCCCCGCCGGGATGCCGTCGGCAGGATCGAAATCGAGGAACAGCGACTGGTAGCCCTGGGCGCGCAGGCGCTCGGCCAAGTCCTCGGCCGCGGCATTGTCACGACTGCTGTGGCTGATGAAGATCCCCGACACAGGCGCTCCCGCGTGGGCGTGTCCGTCAGGCCTTCAGCATGCGCCCGCGGGCGCGCCTTGAAAAGCCTGGCGGCGCTGCGAGCCGCGCGCCAGGCCCCGATCAGCCGGATTCGTCGAGCAGGAAGGAGATCGCCTCGCGCCACCACAGCGCGTCGACGCGATACGGCCAGTCGTTATGCTCGGCCCCCACCATCACGGTCAGTCGCTTGGAGCCCGCAAGTGCCGTGTAGAGCGCCTCGCCGAAACGGGCGGGGACGATGCTGTCGCGCTCGGCGACCGCCACCACGACTCGGCGGTCGAACCCCGCCAGGTGGTCGACGCTGTCGTAGCGGTCCTGCAGCAGCCATTTGACCGGCAGCCACGGATAGTGGAAGCCGGCAAGGTTCTCCAGCCGGTCCCATGGGGTGATCAGCAGCAGGCCAGCGGTCCGGTCGCGCTGGCTGGCAGCCGCCGCGGCCGCCACGGCGGCGCCGATCGATTCGCCGATCAGCAGCAGGGGCTCGCCGTAGAGACGATGTGCGAGCGCGACCGTCTGCTCGGCGTCGGCCACGAACGGCTCTTCTCCCAGCTCGCCGCCGCGCGGACCATAGCCCGGGTACTCGGCGAGGATCACGCGCAGGCCCAGCGGGTTGAGCGCGGTGGCGTAGAAGTCGCGGTGACCCGCATGCCCGGCGTTGCCGTGAAAGACGATCGCCGTGGCGCGCACCGGACCCGCCGGCTCCGCCACCAGGCCGCGAAAGTCCTCGGGCGTCGGCCAGGCGTGCAGGCGGTCGGTGACCAGCGCCGCCAGCGGTGCCTTGTCGGGGAAGTAGAGCAAACGGTCCTGGAACACGGCGATCCCGGCAATCAGGAGCACGAAGGCGATGGTCAGCCGCAACATCGTCGGGATTGGTCGCCTCGGGCAGGTTCTCGCGCGCGGACGCGCGCGCAGCGGTTACAGATCCAAGGATAGAGCCTGGCTCGCGCCACCGCGAGTCGGCCGGCGGCCGCGTGCCGGTTTTCGGGCCGGTGTCGTGCCATGGCATGATGGGCGCAGGTGCCGTGGCGTGAATCGGGTCGCGTCCAGCGGCATTGCAGGAGATTGCCTGTCGCGATCGGCGCCGTGCGCCCTTCGCCGGGCCGGATTCCCGAAAGGAGCATGGAAATGAATAGAACACGATCCCTGGTTGTCGCTCTTGGGGCCCTGTGCGTGAGCGCGCTCGCCCAGGCCGCCGACATCCGGCCCGGGATGTGGGAGTTCCGCTCGACGCGGATGATCGTCGGCGGCATGCCCGACATGTCTTCGCAGATGGCGCAGATGCAGCAGCACATGAAGAACCTGCCCGCCGACCTGCGGCGCACGATCGAGCAGGAGATGGCAGCCCGCGGCGTGAGCCTGGGCAAGGACGGCGCGGTGCGCAGCTGCATCACGCCCGAACAGGCGAAGCAGGACAACATCTACTCCGGCAAGGTCGAGGGCAACTGCACCCTGACCGAGGTGGTGAAGACCGCCAGCTCGGTGAAG
>JBFGUQ010000234.1:0-4937 GCA_041565515.1 Rhodocyclaceae bacterium
CCGGCAGGCGACACGGCTCCTGCCGGTCTATTGCCACGGTGCCGCGTTCGGCGAGACGACGCGCTGGGGCTTCGCCCGCGTCGGCGTCCATCGTCGCCGCATTCTGCGCGCCACGATCGACGAACTTTCCGCCCGGCTCGCTGCGCGCGGCAGCGGCCTTGTCGAACTATCCGGCCCGCCCCAGGATGTGCTTCCGCGGCTCGCACGAGCAGTGGGCGCCCGCGACCTCAGTTGCGAGGCGATCGCCGCCCCGGAGGAGGATGCGGAGCTCGAGGCCTTGCGTGCGGCAGGCCTGGCAGTCGACACCACCTGGCAGTCGAGCCTGCTCGACCCGTCCGGGCTGCCGTTTGCCGCAACCGAGCTCCCCGACGTCTTCAGCGCATTTCGCCGGGCGGTGGAACACGCCGGCGTCGTGCCGCCGGCACCGCAGCCCCCGCCGGCGGATTTGCCGCCGCTCCCCGACCTGCCTGCGAAAGCGCTCTCCATCGGTCCGGTCCCTCCGCCGCCCGCCGGCCAGTCCGACCCCCGCTCCTCGTTTCCCTACTGGCAGCGGCGGTTTTCCGGAGGCGAGGCGGCTGCCCATGCCCATCTCGAGCACTATTTCGCGCGCAGGCTGGCCCATACCTACAAGGCCACTCGCAATGGCTTGACCGGCATCGACTACTCGAGCAAGTTCTCGCCGTGGCTGGCGTCCGGCGCGCTGTCCGCACGCGCTGCCCATGCGGCACTGAAGCAGTTCGAGGACGACCACGGCGCCAACGAGGGCAGCTACTGGCTCTGGTTCGAACTGCTGTGGCGCGATTACTTCCGCTTCCTGCACCTCAAGCACGGTCGTCGCCTCTATCGCGCAGGTGGCCTCGCGGGCGCGGGCGTGCCGCCGCACGACGCCGCCGCTTTTGCGCGCTGGCGCCGGGGCGAGACGGGAGAGCCCCTCATCGACGCCGGCATGCGCGAACTCGCCGCGACCGGCTACCTCTCCAACCGTCTTCGCCAGGTGGTGGCGAGCTACCTGATCCACGACCTGGCCTGCGACTGGCGCGCCGGGGCGGCGTGGTTCGAGTCCCAACTCGTCGACTACGACGTCTACAGCAACCAGGGCAACTGGCTGTATCTCGCCGGACGCGGCACCGATCCGCGCGGCGGACGCCGTTTCGACCCTGCGAGGCAGGCGCGCGCGCACGACCCGGATGGCCGCTACCGGGCGCTGTGGGGCAGCGCATGACGACCCTGCGGCTCATCCTCGGGGACCAGCTCAACCCCCAGCACAGCTGGTTCGACGGCCGCCGCGACGATGTGATCTACGTCCTCATGGAGGTGCGCCAGGAAACCGATTACGTGCGCCACCACGCACAGAAGATCCTTGCCGTCTTTGCCGCGATGCGCGCATTTTCAGCGCACCTGCAGGCGGCCGGGCACCGCGTGCATTACATCGCGATCGACGACGAGGCCAACCGGCAGACCCTTCCGGCCAACCTCGATGCCTTGCTCAGCCGCTACCGCGCGAAGGCTTTCGAGTATCAGGCGCCGGACGAGTGGCGCCTCGACACCCAGCTGGCGCACTACGCAGGTCAGCTCGCGGTCGAGGCCCGCATGGTCGACAGCGAGCACTTCTACACGGCGCGCGACGAAGTGGGCCGATTTTTCGCGCGACGCCGCCAGTGGCGCATGGAGCACTTCTACCGCCACATGCGAGTGCGCCATCGCGTGCTCGTGGACGCCGACGACGCACCGGTAGGCGGGCGCTGGAACTATGACAGCGACAATCGCAAGTCATGGCCCGGCGTGCCGCCCGAGCCGGACGACACACGCACTCGCCATGATCACTCGGCCTTGTGGCAGTCCATCGTTGCCGCGGGCGTCAAGAGCTTCGGCAGCCCCGAGGCCGGCCGGCTGCCCTGGCCGCTCGACCGCTCCGAGGCCCTCGCCCAACTCGACGCCTTCATCGCACACGCCCTGCCGCATTTCGGCGACTTCCAGGACGCGATGAGCCATCGCGCCTCGCGCCTGTTCCACTCCCTGCTGTCCTTCGCGCTGAACACCAAGATGCTCGGCCCGCGCGAGGTGGTGGCGAGGACAGAGGCCGCATGGCGGGATGGCCAAGTGCCACTCGCGGCCGCCGAGGGCTTCATCCGCCAGATCCTGGGCTGGCGGGAGTATGTTCGTGGCATCTACTGGGCGAAGATGCCCGACTATGCGCGCCTCGACTTCTTCGCCCACGACCGCCCTCTTCCGTCGTGGTTCTGGAATGGACGCACCCGCATGCGTTGTCTCGCCCACGCGCTCGCCCAGTCCCTCGAGCAGGCGCACGCGCACCACATTCAGCGCCTGATGGTGATCGGCAACTTCGCGCTGCTGGCCGGGCTGGACCCGCAGGCGGTGCATCGCTGGTACCTCGGCGTGTATGTGGACGCGTTCGAATGGGTGGAACTTCCCAACACGCTCGGCATGAGCCAGTTCGCCGACGGCGGAATCATGGCGAGCAAGCCCTACGTGTCGAGCGCGGCCTACATCGACCGCATGAGCGACTATTGCAGGGGCTGTCATTACGACCGCAAGGCGCGCGTCGGTGAGCGCGCCTGTCCGTTCAATGCCTTGTACTGGGATTTCTTTGCGCGCCGGGCCGACAAGCTCGCGGCGAACCCGCGACTCGGCATGGTGTATCGACAACTGGCGAAGATGGATGGTCCGGCACGGGCCGCGCTACAGGCTCAGGCAGCCCGCCTGCTCGGCAGCCTCGACACACTATGAGCAAGCGCTTCGGCGCTGCGGGCCGGACTGCTCCCCTGCCCCCGGACTCGCTCCCGGATTCGCTCCCGGACACGTCGCGGAGAGGTGGCGAAGGGCGCGCGGGCGCATTGCGCGACCGCACTGCTCAAGCCCCGCGCAACCAGAACAGCGCCGGCACCGGCGCGACCGCGCAGGCCACGAGCAAGATGAAGCCGTGGAAGGGAATCAGCCTGCTCATGCCGACGATCAGGCCGATGCCGCCACCACCGCCGATGAGGGCGTTGCCGGGCAGGTTGAGCAGCGCAGCGATGGCAAGGTATCGGTGCCGAAGCAGGAAAGGGGCGATTCGCGACGGCGACTTGTCCTCGAGCAGCCTGAGGCGTGACCGCGGATCGAGCGGCTCAAGCCGGCGCACCAGTTCGGCGGCTCGATGGAGGTGAAACCAGTCGAGCACGCGCCAGAGCGTTCGCGGCGGCAACATCCGCCCGGCAGCAAAGCTGATCGACAGCGCCAGCACCGTGCACACATAGACGAGTATCGCGCCCTTGCCGCCGAGCATCAGCATCAGTGCCAGCCCGACCTCGATACCGGGCATGAAGGGCGTTGCCATCAGCATCAGGTAGAGAAGCGCAGCACCCCACACGACCGCCTGCATGAGCAGGTCGTGGCGAGGAAAGATCTGGAAATCGATCTGCCGTGCAAGCCATGAACCGCCGACGTTCAGCATGATCACGACAGTCAGGAAGAGGCCGAGCTTTAAAAATGCCGGCCAGCGCGAACGCACGCCCGGCCCACCCCCGGATTCGCCCATCTCCAGTTCTCCTTGCCGGATTGCGGCAGCGCTGCCGCACGGGACTGGCCCTACTGGCGCAAGGAGCCCTTGAACCAGTATTCCCTGCGCGTATCCCAATACCAGCGTTCCTTCGTCCACACGAAGGTCGCCTCGGCCGTATTGCCCTCGACCACGCCCTTCCAGGCAATCTGCCCGTGGGTGGGGCTGGTCGTCACCGCCTCGAAGTGGATGCGATCGCCGTCGACGGTGGTGGAGTATTCGCTGCTTTCGAAGTTGTAGGGCACGCACGACACCGAGGTGAACAGGCCATTCTCGAACACGATCGTCTCTTCCTCGTCCGAGGAAAGCGTCCATCCTATCTCGCCGTTCTTGCCGACGAAGGTCTTGCCGTCGAGCAGATGGGAGGGATCTGCCGAATGCACAAGCCCTCCCCCGCTCACGGCAAGGAGTGTCGCGATCATCAGCAATGCGATTGGGCGAACGCGCATGTCGGGCCTCTCGCCGGGGTCGCCAAGCCGTGCCGGCACGGAAGGGAACTGGCTCGCCGGCAACGCGAGCGACCGGGCAATTTCAGTCTAGCAGACGACCGCAGCCGCACCGCCGCGCGGGGCTTCCATCGTCCTCATTCGGCCTTGAGCACGCCGCGCCGGATCTGGTCGCGCTCGATCGACTCGAACAAGGCCTTGAAGTTGCCCTCGCCGAAGCCGTCGTCGCCCTTGCGCTGGATGAACTCGAAGAATACCGGCCCGAGCAGCGTCCCGGAGAAGATCTGCAGCAGCAGGCGCTGCTTGCCGCCCTCCGTGCTGCCGTCGAGCAGGATGCCGCGCGCCTTCAGCTCGGCCACCGGTTCGCCATGCCCCGGCAGGCGGTCTTCGAGCATCTCGTAGTAGGTGGCCGGCGGCGCGGGCATGAAAGGCAGGCCCGCCTGCTTCAGCCCATCCCAGCTCGCGATCAGGTCGTCGGTGTACAGCGCGATGTGCTGGATGCCCTCGCCGTTGAACTGCATCAGGAACTCTTCGATCTGGCCGGTCTTGCCCGAGGCCTCCTCGTTGAGCGGGATCCGGATCTTGCCGTCGGGCGCGGTCATCGCCTTCGAAGTCAGCCCGGTGTACTCGCCCTTGATGTCGAAGTAGCGGATCTCGCGGAAATTGAACAGGCGTTCGTAGAACGCCGCCCAGTAGGCCATGCGGCCACGATAGACGTTGTGCGTCAGGTGGTCGATGAACTTCAGGCCGTGCCCCGCCGGGTGACGATCCACCCCCTCGATGAAGGTGAAGTCGATGTCATAGATCGAGCCCCCGTCCTCGAAGCGGTCGATGAGGTAGAGCGGCGCCCCGCCGATACCCTTGATCGCCGGCAGGCGCAGCTCCATCGGCCCGGTCGGGATCTCCACCGGCTGCGCGCCGAGTTCGAGCGC
>JBFGUQ010000235.1:0-4926 GCA_041565515.1 Rhodocyclaceae bacterium
AGCAGGGCAAGGTTGTCCTGGTAGCGCACGGCGCCGAGGATCCTGCGGTCGGCCGCGGTCGCGCCGGGGCCGAGCGCGGCGAGGGCCTGGTCGCTGTGACAGGCAAAGACGACCTCGTCGAAGGCCTCGACACCGTCCCTGGTGATCAGCTTCACTGCCGTCGCGCTGCGATCGACCCGAAGCACCGGGGTGGCGACGCGCACGTCGTCGAGCTCGCGCAGCATGCGGCGCACGTAGCTGCGCCCGCCGCCACGCACCGTCAGCCACTTGGGCCGGTCGAAGATCTGCAGCAGGCCGTGGTTGTGGCAGAAACGCACGAACGTCCGCAGGGGATATTCGAGCATCGTCTGCGTCGGGCAGGACCAGATCGCCGCCGCCATCGGCAGCAGGTACCAGTCGCGGAAGGCGGTACCGTAGCGACCGGCAAGGAGAAATGCGCCGAGGCTGGTCGACGGCGTCGAGCCCTCGCGCGACATGCGCGTCGTCTCCCGGTTGAAGCGCAGGATGTCGCGCAGCATCGCCAGGAATGCCGGGCGCAGCAGATTGCTGCGCTGGGCGAAGACGGTTCCCAGGTCCGAACCCGACCATTCGATCCCGGCATCGGCGAGACTGACGCCGAAGCTCATCTCGCTCTCGATCGAGTCGACGCCGAGATGCTGGAAGAGGGCGCAGAGGTTGGGGTAGGTGCGTCGGTTGAAGACCAGGAAACCCGTGTCGACGGGGTGGCTGCGGCCCTCGACGACGACATCCACCGTGTTGGTGTGACCGCCGACGTAGTCACCGGCCTCGAAAAGCGTGACGCGGTGACGCTGCGCCAGCAGCCAGGCGGCACCGAGGCCGGCGATGCCGCCGCCGACGACCGCCACCCGGCGCGGCACGCCAGCCTCGCGACGCTCGAGTTCGCCCATGCGCATCGGACTATCCTCGCCCGTTCACGCCCTCGATGAGGGCGTAGGCGGAATGGTTGTGGATCGACTCGAAGTTCTCCGATTCGACCGTCCACGAACGGATGCGCGCATCGGCGCCCAGCCGCAGGGCGATGTCGCGAACCAGGTCTTCGACGAACTTCGGGTTGTCGTAGGCGCGCTCCGTCACCCATTTCTCGTCGGGCCGCTTGAGCAGGCCGAACACCTCGCACGAGGCCTCCTCCTCGGCGATCCGCACCAGCTCGGCCAGGCGCATGTCACCGGCGAGCGTCGCTGTCAGCGTGATGTGCGAGCGCTGGTTGTGGGCGCCATAGGCGGAGATCTTCTTCGAGCACGGGCAGAGGCTGGTGACCGGCACCACCACCTTCAAGGTCGTTTGCGCCAGCCCGCCCGGGCGCTGCTCGACGATCACGGTGGCGTCCATGTCGAGCAGGCTCTCCACGCCCGACACCGGCGCCTGCTTGCGGGCGAACCAGGGGAAGCGGAGCTCCATCCGGCCGGAGCTGGCCTCGAGCCGGTGCAGCATCCCGGCAAACACCCGCCGGACCCCGTCGAGGTCGAGCGCCTCGCGCTCGGCCTCCAGCACCTCGACGAAGCGCGACATGTGGGTACCCTTGACCTCGGCCGGCAGCCCGACCGTCATCTCGATGGTCGCCACCGTGTGCTGGACGCTGCCGTCCTCGTCGCCAAGGCTCAGGGGGTAGCGCAGGCCGCGGACGCCCACGTGCTGGATTGCCAGCGCGCGATGGTCGTGGCTGGCCTGCACGTCGGGCAGGAAGAACTTCTCCGGAGCGTTCATGACACCTCCTTGGTCTGGGGAGTAGTGACGAAGTGGTCGAGCCGCTCCGAGCCACAACCGCTCTTGGCGATGGGCGAAGCAAGGCTGACGGAAGCGTTCGGCGTGCCGGCGCGGTGCAGGAAGAGCTTCATGTTCAGGGCTTCACGGGACGCCTTGTCCTCGACAGCGGTCTCGCGCGCGGGCCCGGAGCCTTTTCCACTGTCGAGCGCAACCGCCGGACTCACCATGCCGACGACGAGAGCGCCCACCGTAAAGACTGCGCCGGCGGCGGTCATGACCACTCGAACTTTCCGATTTGCACTCATTTTTTGTCCTAGACAACTAGTCATCACGATTCAACGATATGCCGACAACTCAGGTCTGTCAAGTTTTTGTCCTGGACAATCTAGAACACCTTCCAAGGCTGGACGCGCGGTATTACGCTAGGGGCCCGATAGACCAAGGGAAGCCACGTCCTGAACCCACCCTCACCTTCCACCTTTGATGTCGCTGCCGGCCTCGTCGGCGGTATCGGCCTGTTCCTGATCGGCATGCACATGCTGACCGAGGGCCTGAAGCTCGCCGCAGGGCGTGCGCTCGAAGGCCTGCTCGAGACCGGCACCTCGACGCCCGCACGCGGCGTCGCCACGGGCATGCTGACGACCGCACTGGTGCAGTCCTCGTCTGCGGTCACGGTGGCCAGCATCGGCTTCGTCAACACCGGCCTGCTGTCGCTGAGGAACGCGCTATGGGTGATCTTCGGCTCGAACGTCGGCACGACGATGAACGCCTGGCTGGTCACTGCGCTCGGCTTCAGCTTCAAGATCGACGCATTCGCCCTGCCCTTCGTCGGCGCCGGCGCGGTGCTGATGCTCGCCGGGCGGACGGTGCGCCCGCGCGCCCTCGGCCAGGCGCTGGCCGGATTCGGCGTGCTGTTCCTCGGCATCGACGTGCTCAAGGACACGTTTTCCGGCTTCGGCGCGGCGATCGACCTGCAGGATCACATCGCGCCCGGCCTCGCGGGCTGGTTCATGCTGGTCGGCATCGGCACCCTGCTGACGGTGCTGATGCAGGCCTCGGGCGCAGTGATCGCCATCGTCATCACCGCGGCGCAGAGCGGCCTGCTCCCGGTCGAGGCGGCGTGCGCGATGGTGATCGGCACCAACATCGGGACGACCTCGACCGCGATCCTGTCGGCCATCGGTGCCACCTCGAACGCACGCCGGCTGGCGGCGGCCCATGTCTTCTTCAACCTCGTCACCGGTGCAGTGGCACTGCTGATGCTGCCCCTGCTCATCGGCGTGCTCGGCCTGGTGCGCGAGTGGTTCGAGCAGCCTGCCACGCCCGCGGTGATGGTCGCGATGTTCCACACCGCCTTCAATCTGCTCGGCGTGCTGCTGATGGTGCCGATCGCGCGGCCGATGCTGCGCCTGCTCGGCCGCCGCTTCCGCAGCCGCGAGGAGGAGATCGCACGGCCGCGGCACCTCGACGCCAACTCGATCGCCATCCCCGACCTGGCGCTGCGTGCGCTGCGCAAGGAACTCGACCGCACCCAGGCCTTCGCCACCGCAGCACTTGCCGCGTCCGCCCACCTGCCGCCCGACGAGGCAGGCATCGGTCGTCACGCCGCGGCCTTGGGCGCGCTGGCCCCGGCCATCGGCGACTATGCGCGCAAGCTGAGCGGCGCGAGCCTGCCGCAGACCCTGGTCGAGGCGCTCGCGCGCAGCCTGCGTGCGCTGCAGTATCAGGAAAATGCGGTGGCCGCCGCCCGACAGGCGAGCGAACTGGGCACCAGCCTCGGCCCCGCTCCGGCCGCCGCGCTCGGCGACAGCCTCGACGCGTTTCGCAGCGCGCTCGCCGAACTCGCCAGGACCGCCGATGTGGCGCGCCCGGAGTTCGACGCCAGCGCGGTGGACGACCGCCTGCAGGTCGCGGAGGAGCGCTATGCCGAACTCAAGGAAGCCCTGCTGCTGGCCGGCGCCCACGCCCGCATGGACATCCGCAGCATGCAGGACTGGCTGCGCCTGGCGAGCCTGCAGCGCCGCGCCACCGAGCAGGTGGCGAAGGCGGCGCGCATGCTCGCCGTGCTCGCCGGCAGCGCTGCCCCGTCGGCCGACTCCAGCCAGGCGGACAGCGACGAGGGTGCGCTCGCCGCCGAAGGCAGCTAGCCGGCCGCCACGGCGTTCGCCGCCCGCCACTCCTGCAGGGCGACGAGCGTATCTTCCAGCCCGCACACCACGCGGACGCCGGGCAGGCGCTTCTGCTTGTCGCGCAAGGCGCCACCGCCGGCCCACAGGGTGATTTCCTCGGGCAGCATCGCACGCAGTTCGAGCACGCCATCGACCGCCTGACGCGCCGGGTAGGCCATGCTGAAGGACAGGCCGACGATGTCGAAGCCGCCACCGATGGCCGCATTGCGGATGTCCGCCAGCGGCGTGCGTGCGCCAAGCGACAGGCAGGCGACGCCTTCGGGGACGAGCATCGCCTCGGCCATCAGCAGCCCGAGCACGTGCTCCTCTTCGGGGAAGGTGGTCAGCAACACGCGCGGCCGCCCGCCCGTGCCGGCATGCGCACCGTTGGCGCCGCGCAGCACGTTCTGGACGTGCTCGGTGAACAGGTGCTCCTCGGGGACGTCGATCTCGCCGCGCATCCAGGCCTCGCCGACCGCCTCGGCAAGCGGCGCCACGGTGTCGACGACAAAGCGCTGCAGGCCCTGCTTCAGCAGCGCCTGACGCAGGGCCGAGGAAAGCTCGGCGCTGCGGTGCAGGCGCACATACTGCAGCAGCGCGGCGTCGCGCTCCAGCTGGGCCGGGTCGCCGGCGCTCTCGACACGGAGTTCGTCGACCAGGGCGGCGAGTTCGTCCATCGTGGCGCGGGCGATGCGCGCAGGGCGCTGGCCGTGGTCGAGCAGGCGGCGGATCAGGCGCAGCTTGTCCACCTGCTCCTGCGGATACAGCCGCTCGCCGTTCGCGTCGCGCTCCGGCGCGGGAAAGCCGTAGCGCCGCTCCCACACCCGCAGGGTGTCTTTCGCCAGCCCGGTGTCACGCTCAACGGCGGCGATGCTGAGGAAGGCTTCGGTGCGGGAGGTGTCGTTCATGGCGGTGTTGGGGCAGGCCCCGACCCTATTGGATAGAAGAATGCTAAACGCCACGCGCACTTTTGTCCAGGACAAATGAAAAACTGTCCACCTGGATAAATGCCGACAGCTCATCGGGATCCGGG
>JBFGUQ010000236.1:0-4919 GCA_041565515.1 Rhodocyclaceae bacterium
GCTGCGACGGTTGCCGACGACCAGTCCCGCCAGATAGACCGCGAGGAATCCGCTGCCCTCGAGCAGATTGGTGGCAGCGAAGACGAACAGCCCACCCGACACGATGAGCAGCGCGTACAGTCCTTCGGGCAGGGTCAGGCGCGCCATCATGCGCGACAGCATCCAGCCTCCGCCCAGCCCGGCGAGCGCACCAAGGCCGAGCTGCATCAGCAGCATCAGGGCGAAGTTCGCGGCGCTCGCCTTGTCGGGATGAAGCAGCATCTCGACAAGGGCGGTGACGAGCAGGATCGCCATCGGATCGTTCGCACCGGACTCGATCTCGAGCGTGGCCTTGACGCGCTCGTTGAGGCGCACACCGCTGTTGCGCAGCAGGGCGAACACGGCCGCCGCATCGGTGGAGCCGACGATGGCGGCGAGCAGGAAGCCGAGGCGCCAGTCGACTTCGAGCAGCCAGGTCGCGAACAGGCCGAGCAGCATGGCCGTACCGACCACGCCCCAACTGGCGAGAACCGCCGCGGGCCAGGCAGCCACGCGAAAGCTCCTGACCCGCGTGCGCAGCCCGCCATCGAGGAGGATGACCGCCAGCGCGAGCTGGCCGACCATGGTGGCGATGAAGAAGTCGTCGAATGCGATGCCGCCCGGGCCGTCTTCCCCGGCCAGCATGCCGACGAGCAGGAAGAGCAGCAGCAGCGGCAGGCCGAGCCGGGCCGACACCGTGCTCGCGAGGACGCTGATGAAAAGCAGCAGGCCGGCAAGGAGAAAAAGCGCGTTGATTCCCGTCATGACGGCAAGCAGTCAAAAGCGCACCATTATATCCGTGCGCCCTATGACGTTCGCACGATCTCGAACCGACTGGTCGATCAGCGAACGGTGCCCGGCTCCACCGTGACGACGTGCTGCACCAGTTCGGCCAGCGAGTGGGCGCCCATCTTCTCCATGACCCGGGCACGATGGACTTCCACCGTCTTGATGCTGATGCCGAGCACGTCGGCGATCTGCTTGTTGAGCTTGCCGACGATGATGAGGTCGAGCACTTCGCGTTCGCGCTGGGTCAGCTGCTCGAGCCGGCGCGCGGTATCGGCCTCGAGCAAGCGCTTCTCGCGGTTCTCGCGCTCGAACTGCAGGCACTGTTCGATCAGGCGCAGCATGTCGCGCTCGCCGAAGGGCTTCTCGATAAAGTCCACCGCGCCCTTCTTGAGGGCGGAAACGGCCATCGGCACATCGCCGTGGCCGGTGATGAAGATGACCGGCAGTCCGCAGCGACGGTGTCGGAGTTCCTCGAACAGTTCCAGGCCGCTCATGCCCGGCATGCGCACGTCGAGCACGATGCAGCCGACCATCTCGGGCCGGCACGCCTCCAGGAAGGCCTCGGCCGAATCATGCGCCGCAACGGCGTAGGCATTCGACTCGAGCATCCAGACGAGGGAGTCGCGCAGGGCTTCATCATCGTCGACGACGTGGATGATCTGATCAGGCGCTGCGGACAACTCGCTCACTGGCAGCCTCGGTCGGAAGGGTAAAGGAGAATATGGTACCTCCTTCCGGATTGGCGTCGACGATCAACCTGCCATCATGAAACTCCACGATCGACCGGCAGATGTTCAAGCCCATGCCCATGCCCTCGGACTTCGTGGAGTAGAAGGGGGTGAACAAGCGCTGGCGATGCTCGTCGTCGATGCCGTGGCCGCGGTCGATGACCGCAACCTCCACCGCCCGGGGACCGAAAGCGCGCACCCGAACGACGAGGACACGTTGCTCGGGCAAGGTGTCCGTCATGGCCTCGAGGCCGTTGCGAATCAGGTTCAACAGGACCTGCTCGATCATGATGCGATCTGCGAACACCGGCGGCAGGCCCGGCTCGACCTCGGCGGCAATGCGTGTGCCGGTGCGACGCGCGTCGATGTCGGCAAAGCCGAGCGCTTCCTCGAGCACGTCGGCGACCTGCACCGCGCTTCGACGCGGTTCGCTCTTCTTCACGAACTCGCGCACGCGGCGAATGATCTTGCCGGCGCGTTCGGCCTGAAAGCTGGCCTTCTGCATCGCCGCCAGGACCTCTTCAGGCTTCCAGCTTCCGCCCTGGATGCGGGTGACGCAGCCGGCGCAATAGTTGGCAATCGCTGCAAGGGGCTGATTGAGCTCGTGGGCGAGCGTCGAGGCCATTTCGCCCATCGTGATCAGGCGCGAGGTGCGCTGGAGGCGCTCTTCCTGCTCGCGCGAAATCTCGGCCGTCTGCTTGCGGTCGGTGATGTCGGTGGCGATACCCATGCGCACCACCCGGCCGTCGACCCAGCGCGTGGCCTGCTCGCGGACGTGATACCAGCGCCCCGACAGGGGATGCTGCAACTCGCCATCGAATAATTCGCGCGGAAGGTCGCCCACCGCGAGCCCGCGCGGATCGATCGCGTAGTCGCCGCGTTCCGGCTGCAGGACCGCCACGCCGCGCACGGTGCGTCCGACCGCGTCGAAGCCGTGGATGCGCTTGAAGGCCCGATTGGCAAAGAGGATCTCGTCGGTGCGCGCATCGGCGACGAACACCGCGGCGTCGAGGCCGTCGAGCACGGCCTCGAAGCGCTCGTGCGCCGCCTCCAGTGCTGCCCGCACCCGCTTGGGCTCGGTGATGTCGGTAATCGAGGCCATCCATCCGGTCTGGCGCCCGGTCAGGTCGATCAACGGCGACAGATAGAAACGCGCGTCGATGCGCTCGCCGTTCTTGCGCCGGATCCGCATCTCGAAGCCTCCGGCCGGCGCGCGCCCCGACAGGGTCAACTCGAGATTGCGTCGGCAGACCTCGATGTCCTCGCTCGGCCAGTAGGGGAAAGGCGGCTCGGCACCGACGAGTTCGTCCTCGTCGAAGCCGACCATGCGGCAGAAGGCGGAATTGGCGAAGATGATACGGCCGCTGAGGTCGATGGCGCGCAACCCGGTGATTACCGAATCCTCCATCGCCTTGCGGAAGGCGGACTCGGCGCGCAGCGCCTCCTCGGTGGCCTTTCGCCCGGTGATGTCGTGCGCGACGGCATACACGAGCTTCTCCTCGGGCACCGGGTTGATGCTCCATACCAGCCATTTGTAACTGCCGTCGGCGCAGCGACAGCGGTTCTCGAAGTTGACCGGCTCGCCCGTCTCGAGCAGCCGCAGCTGTTCCATCGTCGCACCCACGTCGTCGACATGCACGATGTCGATCATCGGGAAACCCGCGAGCGACTTCGGCGTATAGCCGAGTACGCGCTCGAACGCCGGATTGCAGCGACGGAAGCGCCCGTCCAGGCCGACCACGCAGAGAATGTCGAGCGACAGGTTGAACAGCCGGTCGCGCTCCTTCTCGACCTGGACACGGCGCAGCACGTGGCTGCGCAGAGTCCACAGGCTCCAGAGCACGATCAAGGACAGACCGACGATCAGGATCTTCGGCAAGGCCTTCGGAAACACGTCGCCGGCGCGAAACGCACTCGCCTTCAGGATGAGACCGTTCCCGGGCGGATCGAGGGGAATCTCGAACGACACGCTTTCGTCGATGTCCTTGACCGCGGAATTGACTGCCAGTGCCTCGCCATCGGCGTTCTTGAGCGCCAGGCGGTACTTGTCGCCGAACCACCCCGGGACGAGGTAGCGCACCATGCGCTCGATCGAGTACACGCCAACGATCGCGCCACGAAAATCGCCGCCGCGCAGCACCGGCGAATAGACCTCTAGCACCGCTTCGCCACGCGCGGTCCGGCGCGCCCTGCCATAGGCGAGCCGCCCGGAGTCGCGCGCAAGGTGAAAGCTGCGCGCCTGTTCGCCGACGAGCGCCTCTCCGGCGAGACGCTCGGTGGTATCGAAGGGCGCGGACCAGCGCACGATTTCGTCCGCACCGACCCACACGATGTTCGCCAACTCACCGTTGTTGGCGATGTGCTGGTTGGCGCGGAGTTGAAACGCATCGGGATCGAGCGCCTCCGCGGCGAGGTCGCGCGCGAGCTGGCCGAGGAACTCCTCGGTCCCTAGCATGTGCGTACGCATGGTCTGCTCAGCCCATTGCACGTCGCGGGCGACCGCACTGCGCTCGCTCTGCAACTCCCTGTTCTGCAGCAACCCGACCAGCGTCAGCATGGCAAGCGCAAACACGACCACGGCCGCATACGGCGCCGTCCAGTACCAGCGATGGAGCGTGCGGCTGACGGCAGAGGAGTCGGGCATGGGAGGCGAGACCGGGGTGTGCGGCCCGGGGCCGCAGGGAAGAATGCTCTTGGCCAGGACGGGCGGGATCACCGAGCTCGAGAGTGCGAAAGGACTGCTGCGCGCCATCGGGTGCGGCTTCGAGCCAAGACCAAGAGCCCACGCCAATTCTCTAGATGCCGCACCAACAACGGAATTCGGTCTTACCCTAATCCGGCTGGATGCTGCCGACATCGAGGCCGCAATACGCATGCTCAGCGACGGGCGTCGGGGTTTCCGCCAATTCTTCCTTGTGCCGCAGCCCCCTACAGTGAGTGGATGACCTCATTCAGACTGTCCGGGCTCTTGCTTGCCCCGCTTCTCGCCGTGCTGCTCGCACTTGCGCCTGCGCTCCTGGGCGTTTCGGTGCACGCGCAGGCCGTGGAGCCTGTCCGAATCGGCGTCTCCGGCCCCTTCACCGGAGGATCCAGCCCGATGGGGATCTCGATGCGTGAAGGGATTCGCATTGCGGCGGCCGAGATCAACGCTGCCGGCGGACTGCTGGGCCGCCCGTTGAAGCTGATCGAAGGTGACGACGAGGCCCGCAATGAACGCGGCGCACAGATCGTTCAGGAGTTCATCAACAAGGAGGGCATCGTTGCGGGGCTGGGGATCGTCAACACCGGGGTGGCGCTCGCCAGCCAGCGCCATTACCAGTTGGCGCGGATTCCGGTCATTACCTCGGTCGCGACCGGCTCCTTGATAACAAAGCAGTTCCTGCC
>JBFGUQ010000237.1:0-4892 GCA_041565515.1 Rhodocyclaceae bacterium
CTACTTCTGGCTCGGTTCGCTGCTCGAGGAGCGCAAGCTGCTGCAGTTCCACGGCGAGGCCTACGCCCGCTACCGCCGCCGCGTGCCCGGCCTGATCCCGCTGCCCGGGCGCGTGCTGTCGAAGGCGGAGGCGCGCGACCTGGTCGCCGCCAGTGCCGCGGGGCAACGCGGTCGGGTATCGTAGGGTCGGCTTCAGCCGGCCGGCGGCCATTGGCGGCATGAAATCCGCCCGGCGGGGTGGTGCCCCGATCCCTTCAACCCTTCTGGAGTCCGTCATGCACATCTGGGTCGATGCCGACGCCTGCCCCGGCGTCATCAAGGAGATGCTGTTCCGCGCCGCCCAGCGCGCCGGCCTGCAGCTGTCGCTGGTCGCCAACCAGACCCTGCGCGTGCCGCCCTCGCCGCTGATCCGCTCGATCCAGGTGCCGCACGGCTTCGATGTCGCCGACAGGTACATCGCCGAGCGGGTCGAGGCGGGCGACCTGGTGATCACCGCCGACATCCCGCTCGCCGCCGATGTCGTCGCCCGCGACGCCCACGCCCTGAGCCCGCGTGGCGAGCTCTACGGCAAGGAGAACATCCGCGAGCTGCTCGACATGCGCAACTTCATGGACACCCTGCGCAACACCGGCGTCGACACCGGCGGCCCGCCCGCCTTCAGCGCCGCCGACGGCAAGGCCTTCGCCCGCCGGCTCGACGGCCTGCTGGCGAAGCACCAGGCCGCGGCGAGGAAACGCGCGGGCGACGACGCCTGAAAGCCGTCCCCGCTCAAGGGCAGGGGGTGGTCGCGCCAGCTAGCCCCCCGCCGCCGGCGATGCGATTGCGATGCCCCCCGGCCACCGCTACCATCGCGCCGATGCCCGCCTCCGATCTCGACGTCTTCTCCTGCCCGCTCGATGGCATCCGCCTGGTCGAGGCCTCGGCCGGCACCGGCAAGACCTGGAACATCTGCGGGCTCTACCTGCGCCTGCTGCTGGAAAGGGGTGTGCCGGTCGAGTCGCTGCTGGTGGTCACCTTCACCCGCGCCGCCACCGCCGAGCTGTCCACCCGCATCCGGGACCGCATCGTCGACACCCTGCACGTGCTCGACGGCGGCGAGCCGGGGGCCGATCCCTTCGTCCCGCGCCTGATCGAGACCGTCCTCGCCACCGGCATGGGCGCGGAGGAGATGACGAAACGCCTGCGCCACGCCCTGCAGGTGTTCGACGAGGCGGCGATCTTCACCATCCACGGCTTCTGCCAGCGCGCGCTCGCCGACACCCCGTTCGCCGCCGGCCTGCCCTACGCGCTGGAACTGGTCGAGGACGACAGCGCGCTGCGCCTCGAGGTGGCGCAGGACTTCTGGCGCCGCGAGGTGGCGGCCGGCACGCTGCCCGCGGCGCTGGTCGAAGCGCTGGTGCAGCGCGGCGACAGCCCGGACGCATGGGCCGACATCCTCGAGCGCGACATGGCGCGCCCGCTCGCCGAGCGGCGCTGGGACGAGGCGGGGCCAGACGCTGAGCTCGATTCGGGGCGGGAAGCGGTCGTGCGCGCCTACCGCGGCGCCGTCCACACCTGGCAGGCTGAAGCGGATGCCACAATGGCGGCGCTGGGCGCGGCCCTCGACGGCTTGAACAAGACCAGCTACAAGCCCGAGGCGGTGGAAAAGGCGCGCCGGCAGTGGGACGACTGGCTCGGCGCCGACGACGCCATGTGGCCACTGCCCGCCGACAAGGACAGCAAGCTGGCCCTGCTCGCCGCCGACACGCTGGCGCAGAAGACGACCAAGGAGGGCGCGAAGAAGGGCATCGCGCCGCCACGCCACGCCTTCTTCGATGCCGCGGCCGAACTGCTCGCCGCGCGCGTCCGCGCCGACGCCGCGCTCGACGCCGCCCGCCGCCGGCTGATGCGCCGTTTCCTCGATGAATGCAGCGCCGACCTGCGCCGGCGCAAGCGCGAGCGTCGCCAGATCGCCTTCGACGACATCCTGTGGAACGCCTACGACGCGCTCACCGCCGGCCGCCAGCCCTGGCTCGGCGCGGCGCTGCACGCGCGCTTCCCGGTGGCCCTGATCGACGAGTTCCAGGATACCGACCCGCTCCAGTTCGCCATCTTCGAGCGCGTCTACAACAGCGAGGATCGCGCCGGCAGCCTGTTCCTGGTCGGCGATCCCAAGCAGGCGATCTACAGCTTCCGCAGCGCCGACCTGTTCACCTACCTGATGGCGCGCGACCGCGCCGGGGCCCGCTACACCCTGCGCCACAACCAGCGCTCGTCGCCGGCGCTGATCGAGGCCTGCAACCGGCTTTTCGGCGCCAATCGCGGCGTGTTCATGCTCGACGGCCTCGACTACCAGCGCGTCGAGGCCGGCACTCGACCGCGCCCGCCCTTCATCGACACCAGCGCCAGCGGCGCCGGCGCCGCCGCGCTGCAACTGTGGCGCATCCCGCGCGACGAGGTCGCGAACGACGAAGCGGGCGAGGAGGGCGGCCACCGCCTGCCGCGCGCGCTCGCCCTGCAGCGCGCCGCGGCGGCCACCGCCGCCGAGATCGCCCGCCTGCTCGCCGCCGGCACGGCCGGCGATGTGTGCATCGGCGAGCGCGGCCTGGCGCCGGCCGATATCGCGGTGCTCGTGCGCAGCCACGGCCAGGGCGCGCGCATGCGTCGCGCGCTCGCCGCGATGGGGGTGGGCAGCGTCGAACTGTCGCAGGCCAGCGTCTTTCACACCGACGACGCCGAAGAACTCGAGCGCGTGCTGCTCGCCATCGCCGAGCCGGCGCGCCAGAAACGCGTCATGGCCGCCCTCGCCACCACCGCCATGGGCCGCGACGCGGGCGCCCTGGCCGCGCTGGCCGACGACGAGCCGGCCCTGCTCGCCACCCTGGAGCGCTTCGCGGGCTGGCACGAACGCTGGCTCGCGCGCGGCTTCGGCGTCATGCTGCGCCAGTGGATGGCCGACGAGGGCGTCGCCGCCCGCCTGCTCGCCCGCCCCGACGGCGAACGCCGCCTCACCAACCTGATGCACCTGGCCGAACTGCTGCAACAGGCGGCCGGCGCGGCCTCGCCCGAGGTCCTGCTGCGCGCCCTCGCGCGCCGTCGGCGCGAGGAGGGTGGCGGCGAAGCCACCCAGCTGCGGCTCGAATCCGACCGCAACCTGGTGCAGATCGTCACCATCCACCGCGCCAAGGGCCTCGAGTACGGCGTCGTCTTCTGCCCCTTCCTGTTCGACGGCCATCCGCCGCGGGGCGACGCCGGGCCGATGCGCGCCTGGCACGAGGCCGACGGCCGCCTCGTCCTCGACTACCGCTGCGACGCCGCCGCCGACAAGGCCATCGCCGCGCGCCTGCGCTTCGAGCGCCAGGCCGAGGACCTGCGCCTCGCCTACGTCGCCCTCACGCGCGCCATCCATCGCTGCTACCTCGTCGTCGGCTGCTACGCCAGGCTCGGCTTCGGCCGGCCGAGCCACAGCGAGGCCGCCCGCAGCCTGCTCAACTGGATGGTCGCCGGTGCCGGCATGGACGCGGAAGCGTGGAACGCGCACAGGATGAGCCCGGCCGAGATCGACGCCCACTGGCGCAGGCTCGTCGGCGGCGCCCACGGGAACGGCCAGCCGCTCATGCGCCTGGACGACCTGCCCGACGGCAGCGGCACGCCGCTGGCGCCCGCCGATGCCGCCGGCGCGCGGCCACGCGCCCAGCGCCCGCCGCCCATCCCGGCCGGCTGGCGCATCGGCAGCTTCAGCGCGCTGCTCTCCGGCGCCAGCCACGAACAGGCCGCCCGCGACCACGACGCCCGCGCCCTGCCCGCAACCAGCATCGCCGCAAGCCTCACGCCCGAGCAGGCGGCCGCCGCCGAGCCGGCCCCGGGCGTGCCGGCGGCCATCCACGCCGACGACATCCTGCGCTTCCCGCGCGGTCCGGTCGCCGGCGACTGCATGCACGCGGTGTTCGAAACGATCGACTTCACCGAGCCCGCCGGCTGGGACGAAGCCATCGCCGCCGCGCTCGCCGCCCACCCCCAGCGCCTGCCGATCGCGCACCGGGGCGCCGCGCACGACGGCGAACTCGCCCGCCTGCCGCGCATGCTGCGGCGCATGCTCGCCGACGTCCTCGCCACGCCGCTGCTGCCGCCCGGCTTGGATTCGGCCCCGCTGACGCTGAACACGCTCGTCCCCGCGCGCAAGCTCGTCGAGCTCGGCTTCCACCTCCCCGCCCCGCGCCTGTCTGCCGCCGAACTCAACACCTGGCTGGCCGCACGCGGCTACCGCGTGCCACAACTCGCCTTCGCCGAGCTCGGTGGCTACCTCAAGGGCTACGTCGACCTGATCTTCGAACACGACGGCCGCTTCTGGGTGCTCGACTGGAAATCCAACCACCTCGGCGACCGCCCCGAGGACTACGCCGCGCCCCGGCTGGAAGAGGCGATGCAGGCTCACGGCTACCACCTCCAGCACCTGCTCTACACCGTCGCCCTGCACCGCCACCTCGGCCGCAGCCTGCCCGGCTACCACTACGACCATCATTTCGGCGGCGTCCTTTACCTCTTCGTGCGCGGCGTGCGGCCCGGCTGGCAGGTGAATGCGCAGCCGGCCGGCGTGTTCCACCACCGCGCGAACGTCCACACCGTCCGCCAGCTCGACGGCTTGTTGTCGGGCGCCGTCGTGCCGCTTGCGGAGGGTGTTCGGTGACAGTCGGGCACGACAAGCCACGGTCGGGCGGGGCGTTCGTGGAGCAGGGCGAGGACTGTCCGAGCCGGAGGCGGGCGCTCGTTTGCGCACCCTCCGCCGCGCCGCGAAGCGGCAGCCCTGCGGAGCAAATACCCCGCCCGATACGCCCCGAGCCCGAACGGTCTTTCAAGGCAGATAGCAACATGCCAGTCATCGCCAGCGCACAGGCGCCCCAACTCGATCTGGC
>JBFGUQ010000238.1:0-4871 GCA_041565515.1 Rhodocyclaceae bacterium
CGATCGCCACGATCTCTCCGCACCCTGTCAGCCGACCATCTTGCGGCGCGTCTCGTGGCGCTCCTGCGCTTCGACGGTGAAGCTCGCCGTAGGCCGCGCAATCAGCCGGGCGACGCCGATCGGCTCGCCGGTTTCCTCGCACCAGCCGTAGCTGCCGTTGTCGAGCCGGACGAGCGCTTCGTCGATCTTGTGCAGCAACTTGCGCTCGCGGTCACGGACCCTCAGTTCGAGGGTGTGGTCCTCCTCGAGCGAGGCGCGGTCGGACGGGTCCGGGGTGGTCTCGTAGATCTGCAGGTGCTCGGTGGTCGCCTTCGCCGCACCCAGCAGGGCATCGCGCTCGGCGCAGAGCCGCGCGCGAAAGAACGCGATCTGGCGCGCCGACATGTAGTCCTTGGCGGGAGCCGCCAGCATCTCCTCGACGGTCGGCAACGGCTCGTCAGTCTTGTCGGTCTTCGTCATGGCTCGATCTCCCGCCGGTCGGGGGCCGAATGGCCCCGGCTCACCTTCCTACCATACACGCCAATGCCCCCGACGGGGCAAGGGAAATTGGTCCGGATGCGACCTACGTCATGAGCCGGGCGACAGCAGGCATGCGGCGCCGGCGACGAGGACAGGCGCGTGAGCGCACCGGGCCCGCGACGGCGTGCTTCGCCCGGCCCCCGTCGGCGACAGGCACGCGCCTCGCCGGGCGCTAGAATGAAGGCCTGGCCCCTCATGCAAGACCCCGCCCATGCGCGTCCTTTCCGTCATCCCGCCGATGACGCAACTGAACACTCCCTACCCCTCGACCGCCTACCTCACCGGTTTCCTGCGCTCGCGAGGGATCGATGCGGTGCAGGAAGACCTCGCCCTGGCGCTCGTGCTGCGCCTGTTCTCGGTCGAAGGGCTGAAGGCCGTCCGCGCCCGCGCCGAAGGCCTGCCGCCCCGCAAGCGCTCGGCGAGCGTGAGCGCCTTCATCGACGACTTCGACCGCTACGCTGCCACGATCGGCCCGACGATCGCCTTCCTGCAGGGGCGCGACCCCACGATCGCCCATCGGATCTGCAGCCGCAGCCTGCTGCCCGAGGGTCCGCGCTTCGATGCCCTCGACGTGTATGTCGACCCCGATGGCGGCGACCCGCTGGCCTGGGCCTTTGGTGCGCTCGGCCTGCAGGACCGCGCCCGCCACCTCGCAACCCTGTACCTGAACGATCTTGCCGACGTGCTGCGCGAGGCCGTCGATCCGCGCTTCGAGTTCGTGCGCTACGCCGAGTCGCTGGCGCAGAGCCAGCCGACCTTCGAGCCGCTGGCGAAGGCGCTCGACGCCCCGCCCACCCTGGTCGACGGCATCCTGCGCGAGCTCACGCTGGAGGCGGTGGCGCGGCACGCGCCGCAGCTCGTGCTCGTGTCGGTGCCGTTTCCTGGTGCGGTGTATGCCGCGTTCCGCATTGCGCAGGCGATCAAGGCCCGCGACCCGGCCATCGTCACCGCGCTCGGCGGCGGCTTCGTCAACACCGAGCTGCGCGAGCTCAGCGAACCGCGGGTGTTCGACTACTTCGACTACGTCACCCTGGACGACGGCGAGCGCCCGCTGCTGGCGCTGCTCGAGCATCTCGCGGGCAAGCGCTCGCGCAAGCGCCTGGTGCGCACCTTCACGCGCGACCAAGCCAGTGGCGAGGTCGCCTACCTGAACCTGGCCGAACCGGACATCGCCTTCGCCGAGGTCGGCACGCCCACCTGGGACGGCCTGCCGCTCGACCGCTACCTGTCCCTGCTCGACATGCTCAACCCGATGCACCGGCTGTGGTCGGACGGGCGCTGGAACAAGCTCACGGTGGCCCACGGCTGCTACTGGAAGAAGTGCAGCTTCTGCGATGTCAGCCTCGATTACATCTCGCGCTACGACGGCGCCTCGGCGGCCACCCTGGTCGACCGCATCGAGGCAATCATCGCCGAGACCGGCCAGACCGGCTTTCACTTCGTGGACGAGGCCGCGCCGCCCAAGGCCCTGAAGGCGCTCGCGCTGGAGCTGCTGGCACGCGGGGTGTCGATCTCGTGGTGGGGAAACATCCGCTTCGAGAAGTCCTTCACGCCGGAACTGTGCCGACTGCTGGCCGACAGCGGCTGCATCGCCATCTCCGGCGGACTGGAGGTGGCCTCCGACCGCCTGCTGAAGCTGATGAAGAAGGGGGTATCGGTCGAGCAGGTCGCCCGCGTGACGCACGCCTTCACCGAGGCCGGCGTCCTGGTCCATGCCTACCTGATGTACGGCTTTCCGACCCAGACGGTGCAGGACACTGTGGACGCGCTCGAATACGTCCGCCAGCTGTTCGCCGCCGACTGCATCCAGTCCGGCTACTTCCACCGCTTTGCCTGCACGGTGCACTCGCCGGTCGGCAAGAACCCGCAGGAGTATGGCGTCACGCTGGTGCCCCTGCCGCCGGTGTCCTTCGCCAAGAACGACGTCGGCTTCACCGATCCGACCGATGTGGATCACGCCGCGCTCGGGGTCGCGCTCAACAAGGCGCTGTACAACTTCATGCACGGCATCGGTCTCGACGAGGACGTGCGCAGCTGGTTCGCCGGCCGCGCCCCGCGTCCGCGCGTGCCGCGCCACTTCATCGAGCGCGCCCTGCGCTGACCCGCGATCAGGCCTGCAGGCGCGAGTCCGATGCCCACCGCCCTCGTCCTCGCCAGCGCGCTCGCAGCCCTGCTCGCAGGCTGCGCGCCATCGCTGTCGCCGCCGGTAACGGACGACGGCGCGGCGCGCGTCAGGGCCGAGGACAGCTACTACCGGCGTGCCGTGCAGGCGGGGGAGCCGGTCTTCCGCGTCGAACCGGCGCAGTCGCTGGTGGTGATCGAGGTGCGTCGCGACGGGCCGCTCGGCCACCTGGGCCATGACCACGTCGTCGCAAGCCATGAGGTCCGCGGCCACATCGCGCCCGCTGCAGCCCGCGGCGATCTGTCTGTTCGTCTCGACCGGCTGGTCGTGGATGAACCCGGGCTGCGCGCCGAGGCCGGTTTCGATACCCAGCCGTCGGCCGCGGCCATCGCCGCCACCCGAACCAACATGCTGGACAAGACGCTGCAGGCGGCGCGCCACCCCTACGCCTTCATTCGTGTCGACAGCGTGCTCGCCGAGGCAGGCGACGCCCGGCTCGGCCTTGCCATCACCCTGAACGGAATCACCCGCCGCCTGTCCGTCCCTGCGCGCATCGAGGCGGATGCGCAGCGCCTGCTCGTGAGCGGAAGGCTTCGCCTGAAGCAGACCGACTTCGGCATCGAACCGTTTTCCATCCTCGCCGGCGCCATCCGGGTCAGGGACGAGGTCGCGGTGCGCTTTCGCATCCACGCCGCTCGCATCGCATTCTGAAGGCGTGACCCGCGGTGTCGCAGCATGCCCGGGGCCGGCCAGGCGGGCAGGCGGGTCGCAGCCCGGCACCGCCCGCGCTGCGGTATCATGCCAAGGTAATTTCCGTGCACGACCCCCTCATCCGCCCCCTGCATTTCGAGGCGACTTCGCCGCGGAGCAATCATGACTGCAATGATTCGCGACCTCCTCAGAGTCCTCGTTGCCACGGCCGCACTCGCACTGCCTTGCGCACCCGGGCTTGCCGGCACCACCGAGGCTTTCACCCTGCCTGCGCAGGATTATGCGGGCTCGCGCGAACGCCAGTACAAGGTGTACCGTCCGGACGGCCTGACGGCGCCCGCGAGCATGGTGATGGCCCTGCACGGCTGCCGCCAGACCCATGACGACGTACTGCGCGACTGGGGGCTGACGGCCGCCGCCGACCGCTACGGCTTCATCCTGGTCACGCCCTTCATCACCAGCTACGACGGCTTGCGCAACCCGAACTGCTGGGGCTTCTGGTTCGACGGCCACCGCCACCAGGGCGAGGGCGAACCCGAAGACCTGCATCGGATCGCCCTCGAGGTGGAGGCGCGCCACAGCATCGATCCGGCGCGGCGCTACATCCTCGGCCTGTCCTCGGGCGGGGCGATGACGGTGGTCGCGGCGACGACCCACAACGAGTACTGGGCGGCGGCGGCCAGTGCCGCCGGTCTGCCCTACGGCGAGGGCGCGAGCGCGGTATCCCTGTCCGGGCAGTGTCCGGGCTCGGCCCTGTTCCATGACGTCGCGCGCGTCGTCGGCGACATGCGCCGCGAGCGCGACCACGCCTACCCCATCCCGCTCATGGTGTTGCAGAACGAGCGCGATTGCACCGTCCTGCAGCCGGCCGGGCGCAATCTGCGCGATGCCCAGCTGCAGTCCTTTGCGCCCCCCCAGCGCGACCGGCCGGAGGCGGCGCTCGCCTCGCTCGCTGCCTGCGCACCGAGCTTCGGCGAGGACTACGCCTGTCGCCACGCGATCTATACGGCGACGGGCACCGCCGGCAGCCGTTCGATCGTCGAGACGGTGTTCTACGACGGCCCGCTGGCCACCCCGAGCACCGCCGACGAGGACCACGGCCACTACTGGATCGGCGGCGAGCAGGGACGCGACGGCAAATTCGCCCTGCGCCGGGGCCCGAGCTACCCCGACATCGTGTGGCACTTCTTTGCCCGTCATCCCCGGATCGAGCCCGAGGGCGACCGCCCGCCCAGGCTGGACATCGCCGGCCGCAATCCGCTGCAGCTGCCGCTCGGCCAGGCTTTCGCCGATCCGGGCGCGGAGGCCGACGACCCCGAGGATGGCCGCCTGGTGGTCGAGGCAGACTGCGGCGGCGTGGATACCCGGCGCGCTGGCCGCTACGCCTGCCGCTATCTCGCCACCGATAGCGCCGGCAACGCCACGACGGCAAGCCGCAGCGTGGTGGTCGTCGACCCGGCTGCGCCCGAACCCACCTGCCGGACGGCGCATGTCTCGCCCGCGATGCACATCTACGCCG
>JBFGUQ010000239.1:0-4857 GCA_041565515.1 Rhodocyclaceae bacterium
ACGAGGCCTGGGAGGCGGCCGCCAGAGCGCTGGCCGCTGCGCTGGACGTGCAACTGATCGGGCGCAGCCGCAAGCAGAAGATCGTGCTGGACCGCGACTGGGTGCTCGAGCAGTTCGAGCTCGACGGGCGCCTGCTGCGCTACCAGCAGCTCGAGGGCAGTTTCACCCAGCCCAACGGCGGGGTGAACCGGCAGATGCTCGGCTGGGCGCGCGCGCAGGCGCAGGGCCTGGGCGGCGACCTGCTGGAACTATATTGCGGCAACGGCAATTTCACCGTCGCGCTGGCGCCGCTGTTCGAGCGCGTGCTTGC
The DNA here is from genome assembly GCA_041565515.1 of Rhodocyclaceae bacterium. GTDB lineage: Bacteria > Pseudomonadota > Gammaproteobacteria > Burkholderiales > Rhodocyclaceae > Thauera. The sequence continues at coordinate 311 of JBFGUQ010000239.1, forward strand.
CACCGAGGTCAGCAAGTCCTCGGTGCGCTGCGCCCACTACAACCTCGCCACCAACGGCATCGGCAACGTGGCCATGGTGCGCATGTCCAGCGACGAGATCAGCGCCGCGCTCGCGCGTACGCGGGAATACCGGCGCATGAAGGACATCGACCTCGACGGCTATCGATTCTCGACCCTGTTCGTCGATCCGCCGCGCAGCGGCCTCGACGCGCCGACGCTCGAACTCGCGGCGGGTTTCGACCGCATCCTGTACATCTCCTGCAACCCGCAGACATTGCAGGAAAACGTCGCCGCGCTGCAGGCCACCCACGCCATCGACGCTGCGGCGGTGTTCGACCAGTTCCCCTACACGCACCACCTCGAGTGCGGGCTGCTGCTGAAGCGGCGCTGAGCGGGCCCACGCGAGCGCGCCGTACCTGTGGCTAGATCCGGGTCAGCAGGAACACGCCGGCAAGAATCAGGACCGCGCTCGCCGCGCGCGACACCATGCGTGCGCCGGGAAACACCTTCTCGACCAGCACGAAGGCGGCGATCAGTGCGACCCAGACGAGGTTCATGACGCCGGCAACGAACAGCAGCAGCATCAGCGCCCAGCAGCAACCGACGCAATAGACGCCGTGCTCGAGGCCCATCCTGAATGCCCCGCCCCGTCCGTCGCGCCAGTGCGTCATGAAGAACGCGAGCGGATCCCTGCACTTGCCCAGGCAGGTCTCCTTGAGCGGCGTCAGCTGGTACAGGCCGGCGCCGATCAGTGCGGCCGCGCCCAGCCCGGCGCTTGCGGTCGCCATTTCCGGCGTCAGCAGCGACGCATGCTCGAGCAAGGCCTGCAGCAGCGTCGCGGCGAGGCTGAAGGCGGTCCAGGCGACGAGATAGCCGCCGGTGAAGATCCACACGCCCGGCAACAACTTGCCGCGCGCGCCGTTCTTGCGGACCAGGCTGGCGTACAAGAGGATGGCCGGCGCTGCGCTCGGCAGCATCATGGCCGCCATCATCACCGTCCACATGATGAAGGTGAGGACGAGGGCGCCTGCATCGGCGACGCGCGGCATCGAGGCCATCGCCATCGATGCGTGGTCCATGCCCGCCGCGCTGTGCCACAGATACAACCAAGACAGCGCAGCGATCACCGCAATGCCGCCGATCGCGATCCGCCGGTCCTGGTGCAGGATCGCCTCGATGCCGCCCTGAGGCATGGCGGATGCGCCTAGCCCGTCCATGCGAACGGCGCGAAGTGGCCGTTGCGCGTGCCGCTGGTGTCCTTGAATTCAATGCCAAAGGCATTGAAGATGCTGCGCGTGGCCTTGGCGAGCCCCAGCCGCGAATTCACCGGATGAACCGTGTTGTCCAGATAGAGCGGCTCGCCGGGGCGGCCGCCGGCAAGGCCTTCGCAGGCCTGGTCGACGAGGTCGCCGGCCTTGACGGCGAAGTTCATGCCGTCCATCTCGAAGTCGATCGGCCGCCTATCGACTCCCGCCATTCGACCCACCAGCGGCCCGAGGGCCGCCATCGGGCCGCCGGCCGCGCCGGTGGCGATGGCGCTGATGGCCTCGACCTGGGCGTCGGATGCGCGCTCATCGACGATCAGGCCCACCGTGATGTCGCCCTCGGCCATCGCCTTGGGCGAATGCAGCATTACGATGAACGCGAGGCCGTCGAGCTTCACGCCGTCCTTGTCGCCCTTGTCGATGCGCATCGCGATGGCGGCCTTGCAGTCGCCCTCGGTGGGGCGCGCCGTCAGATTGGACGACGCACAGGGGCACAGATAGGTGCAGTTGCATGTCTCCATGTACTGACCTTCGATTTTCCAGGCAGCCATGATTATCTCCTCTTCGCATTGCGAGCCATCGCAGTCGGCATGTTACGGCTGCAGCGGCAATCGCGTTCAATTACCTCACCCTGCTCGATCAGGCTCGGGGTCGCGGGCTGTGTGTAGCGCTTGGTCCGCCCCCGATCCGCCTTGAATCCGCGCGCTTGCGCGTCTGGAGGGCTGCAAAGGAAAACTCCGGCGACCGTTTTAAACCTAGTTGGTGCGCTGGCTGCGGTCAATCTGCGGGTACCCGCGCTGGGGGGCGCCGCCCGGCGGGCGGGCGAGGGCCTGGAACCCCAGGGTCAGAAGCGCAGGCCGAACACCAGCTGCCCGAGCAGCACGAACAGGGCGAAGGACACGACGATCGCGACCAGGTTGAGGAGGAAGCCGGCGCGCACCATGTCACCCAGCTTCATCTGCTCGTAGGAGAAGACGATCGCGTTGGGCGGGGTCGCCACCGGCATCATGAACGCCATCGAGGCGCCCAGGGCCACCGGCACCGTCAGGATGCGCGCGTCCAGGCTCAGGCCGACGGCCACTGCGCCGAGGATCGGCAGGAAGGTCGCGGTCGAGGCCGTGTTCGAAGTGATCTCGGTCAGGTAGACGATCGCCACGGTGACGAGCAGGACGAGCGCGATCGTGCTGATCTCGACGCCGGCGACGGCCTTGCCGATCCACTCGGCCAGGCCGGTGGCACCGAAGCCGCTGGCCAGCGCCAGGCCGCCGCCGAACAGCAGCAGCACCCCCCAGGGCAGGCCGCGCGTAGCCTCCCAGTCGAGGGCGAACTCGCCCCGCGTTCGCGATACCGGGACCGCGAACAGCACCAGCGCCGCCGTCAGCGCGATGATGGTGTCGTCGAGCGCGAGACCGGTCAGCGCCGCCAGCGGGCTGCGGAAGATCCAGCCCAGCGCGGCGCCCAGGAACACGATGCCCACCAGCTTTTCGCCCCGCGACATGGCGCCGAGCGCACCGAGTTCGCGATCGACGACCGCGCGCGGATCGTCGATCGCGATGCGGTGCGCCGGGAACAGCAGCCGCGTCAGCAGCAGCCAGGTGACCGGCAGCATCACGGCCACCACCGGCACGCCGAGCAGCATCCAGTTGAAGAAGCTGACCTCGATGCCGTAGTTGCTCTGCAGGAAGCTCGCGAGCAGGGCGTTGGGCGGGGTGCCGATCAGGGTGCCGACGCCGCCGATCGATGCGCTGTAGGCGATCGACAGCATCAGCGCGACGCCGAAATTGCGCACGGTGCCGGCGTCGTCGGTCTGCTGGGCGACAAAGTCGATCACCGACAAGCCCACCGCATACATCATGATCGTGGTGGCGGTGTTGGAGATCCACATCGACAGGAAAGCCGTCGCCAGCATGAAACCGAGGATGATGCGAGACGGCGAGGTGCCGATCAGGCTGACGATGCGCAGTGCGATGCGGCGGTGCAGGCCCACCCGCTGCATCGCCGCCGCGAGCAGGAAACCGCCCAGGAACAGGTAGATCAGCGGGTTCGAATAGTTGGCCGCGACCGGCCCGATCTTGTCGATGCCGAGCAGCGGCATCAGCACGATGGGCATGAGCGCCGTCGCCGGGATCGGAATGGCCTCGGTGAGCCACCAGATCACCATCCAGCTCGCCATTGCCACCAGCCGCCAGGCCTCGGCCGGCATTGCCGCGGGCGCCGGCGAGAGCAGGATCAGGAGCGCTACGAGTGGGCCGCCCAGCAGCCCGCCCAGCCGCAGCCAGGACATGCGCCGTCCTACTTGCTCAGCATGCGCTGCACCGCTTCCAGGTGCTCGGGCTCGTTATGGCACATGCCCTGGAAGGTGGCGCACAGGTCGAGGAAGTCCTTCAGCTCCATGCGTTGCGCCATCTTCATCAGGCGCTTGGTCAGGCGCAGCGCCTTCGGGGGCTGGGAGGCCATGCGCTCGGCGAGTGCGCGGGCGCGTGGAAGCAACTGCTCCGGCTCCACCACGTCCAGGGCGATGCCGAGGGTGCGCGCCTCCTCGGCATCGACGATGCGCCCGCTCAGCGTGAGTTCGAAGGCCTGCTGGTAGCCGATCAGGCGCTGCATGAACCAGGCGCCGCCGTCGCCGGGGATGATGCCGAGGTTGAGGAAGGTCTCGCCGAACTTGGCCTTGCTCGAGGCGATGCGGATGTCGGCCATGTTGGCGAGGTCGAAGCCGGCGCCGATCGCCGGGCCGTTTACCGCGGCGATCACCGGGACCTCGACCTGCTGCAGGGCGAGCGGGATCTGCTGGATGCCGTGGCGATAGCGCTCGGCGACCTCGGCGACGTCGCCGGCGAAATCGCCACCGCACGTGGCCATGTCCTTGACGTTGCCGCCGGCGGAAAAGGCCGACCCGGCGCCGGTGATCACCAGCACCGAGACCTCCTCGCAACGGTTCACCCAGTCGGCGACGGCGACGATGTCGTCGATCAGCCGGGTGCCGGTGAGCGCATTGCGCACGTCGTGGCGGTTGAGGGTCAGGGTGGCGATACGGCTGTCGAGCTCGAGCAGCGCGTCGCTCAGTTTCGGTAGTGTCATCGGATGTCTTCCTTCGGGCGTTCAGACGGCCCAGTTGACGATCACACGGGCATCGACTGCGGCATAGCCGTCGTCATAGGCCAGCACGGGGTTGAGGTCGAGTTCGGCCAGCTGCGGGTAGGCAGCGACGATGCTCGAGACCTTGAGCAGCAGGTCGACCAGCGCCTCCTTGTCGACCGCGGCCTCGCCGCGCGCGCCCTC
>JBFGUQ010000240.1:0-4847 GCA_041565515.1 Rhodocyclaceae bacterium
GCGTCGATGCGCGACGATGAGCTCGCCGCCAAGGCGATCGGCATCAACACCCGCAACATGAAGCTGCTCGCATTCTCGCTCGGCGCCACCTTCGGCGGCGTCGCCGGCTGCCTGTTCGGAGCTTTCCAGGGCTTCGTCAGTCCGGAAAGCTTCAGCCTGATGGAGTCGATCGCGGTGCTGACCATGGTGGTGTTCGGCGGCATGGGCAACATCGCCGGCGCGGTGGTCGGCGCCTTCGTCCTCGCCCTGCTGCCCGAAGTGCTGCGCGACGTCGCAATCCCGCTGCAGCAGACCCTGTTCGGCACCGTGATCCTCGACCCCGAAGTGCTGCGCATGCTGCTCCTTTCCCTCGCCATGATCCTGATGATGCTGCTTCGCCCGGCGGGCATGATCCCCGCCCGCGCCCGCTACGCCCACCCCGAGAACATGAAGCAGGAGGGCGCCAAGTGATCACCCTGCTCGAAGCCCGCAACGTGGGCAAGCGCTTCGGCGGCCTGCAGGCACTGACCGACGTGTCGCTGACCATCCGCAAGGGCGAAGTCTACGGCCTGATCGGTCCCAACGGCGCCGGCAAGACGACGTTCTTCAACGTGCTCACCGGCGCCTACGTGCCAGATGGCGGCGAGTTCGTGTTCAACGGCACCGAGCTGCCCAACGGCAAGCCGCACAAGGTGGTGGAACAGGGCATCGCCCGCACCTTCCAGAACATCCGCCTGTTTCGCGAGCTCACCGCGCTCGAGAACGTCATGGCCGGGCACCACATCCGCACCAAGGCGGGCGTGTGGGGAATCCTGACGCAGAACCGGCACACGCGCGAGGAGGAGCGCCTGACGACCGAGCGCGCCTACGAGCTGCTCGACTATGTCGGCATCGGGCGTTTCGCCGACGTGGTGTCGAAGAACCTGTCCTATGGCGACCAGCGCCGGCTGGAGATCGCCCGCGCGCTGGCCACCGAGCCCCAGCTGCTGGCGCTCGACGAGCCTGCAGCCGGCATGAACGCCACCGAAACCGGCCAGCTCAAGGTGCTGATCGAGCAGATCCGCCATGACGGCGTGACCGTGCTGCTGATCGAGCACGACGTGAAGCTGGTGATGGGGCTGTGCGACCGCGTCGCGGTGCTCGACTTCGGCAAGAAGATCGCCGAGGACGTGCCTGCCGTGGTGCAGAAGAACGACGCCGTGATCAGCGCCTATCTGGGTGGAGGCAAGCATGCACACTAAGCCGGAATCCCCGCTGCTGCAGCTGCAGAACCTGCAGATCGCCTACGGCGGCATCCAGGCCGTCAAGGGCATCGACCTCGAGCTGTACTCCGGCGAACTCGTCTGCCTGATCGGCGCCAACGGCGCCGGCAAGACCACCACCCTGAATGCCATCGCAGGCGTGCTGCCACTGGCCGGCGGCGACATCGTGTATGCCGGCGACAAGGTGAACACGATCCCGGCGCACAAGCGCCTGCGGGCTGGCATCGCGCTCGTGCCCGAGGGGCGCGGCATCTTCACCCGCCTGACGGTGGAAGAGAACCTGCGCATGGGCGCTTATACGCGCACCGACAAGGCCGGCATCGAGGCCGACCTGGAAAGGGTCTACACCATGCTGCCGCGCGTCAAGGAGCGCCTGCCGCAGGTGGCCGGCACGCTGTCGGGCGGCGAGCAGCAGATGGTGGCGGTCGGCCGCGCGCTGATGTCGCGACCGAAGCTGCTGCTGCTCGACGAGCCGTCGATGGGTCTCGCGCCATTGGTGGTGGAAAAGATCTTCGAGGTCGTGCAGTCGGTCGCCAGGGAGGGCGTGACCGTCCTGCTGGTGGAGCAGAACGCCAACCTCGCCCTCGAATTCGCCCAGCGCGGCTACGTCATGGAGTCGGGCAAGGTGACGCTGACCGGCAGCGGCGGTGAACTGCTCGCCGACCCCAAGGTGCGGGCAGCCTACCTGGGCGAGGCGGCCTGAGCGCAACACCGCCGCCGGCGCCGCTTTCGGCCCGGGTTGCCGGCACCACGACATTCGCAAGGACGAATACGATGCTTCACTTGGGGAGACATTGCGGATGAAGCACCTCAGCCCGAAGGAAACCCTCGCCTTTCTGCAGGCTCACCCCGAGGCCCTGCTCATCGACGTGCGCAGCGAGATCGAGTACCTGTTCGTCGGCCATCCGGTCGGCGCCATCCACGTGTCGTGGAACGACGGGCCCGACTGGGACATCAACCCGCACTTCGTAGGCGAGGTGAAGAAGCTCGCCGGACGCGAGGGCGAACGCCCGGTGGTGCTGATCTGCCGCAGCGGCAACCGCTCGGAAGCGGCCGGCAAGGCGCTCGTCGAAGCGGGCTTTGGCAAGGTGTACAACGTGCTGCACGGCTTCGAGGGCGAACTCGACGAGCGCCATCACCGCAATTCGGTCAATGGCTGGCGCTTCGACGGCCTGCCCTGGGAGCAGTGCTGAGGGCGGGCGAGCCGCAGTCGGCAGGCCCCCGCCGTCCAGGCAGCGAAGCCGGCGTCCCGCCTCAGCCCCGCTGCCACGCCACGAAGGCCAGCAGCGAAAGCGCCGCAAAAAGGTTCATTCCGGCAGCCAGACTCAGCGGCGAATGCCACAGCAGCGGCACGATCGCGCCCGCGGTCACCGCGTTCAGGCCGACCTGCAGGAAGCTCTGGCAACTCGAGGCCATGCCGCGGCGCAGCGGAAAGAGGTCCAGCGCCAGCAGGCTCAGGCTCGGCATCGCCAGTCCCATGCCAATGTTGTAGATGGCGATCGGCAGCACCAGCCACAAGGCCTGCGCCGGTGCGGCGGCGGCGAGCACGGCGTTCACCGCGGCGGCGGCGAACATCACCGCGAAACCCACCGCGATGGCGCGGGTCGCGCGCCAGCGCCCGGCCACGCGCCCGGACAGGGCTGAACCGAGGACCATGCCGGCGACGGCGGGCACGAACAGCCAGGCGAAATCGCGCACCCCCAGGCCGAGATGCGAGATCACGAACACCGGGGCGGACAGCACGTAGATGAAGAAGCCGTTGAACATCAGCGCCACCGCGATCGCCAGCAGCATGAACGGGCGGCTCGTCAGCACCCCGCGGTAGGCCCGGGCCAGCGTCGCCGGGTGCAGCGGCTGGCGCGCCTCGACCGCCAGGGTCTCCGGCAGCAGGCGCCAGGTCATCAGGCACAGCAGCAGGGCGAACACGAGCAGAAAGACGAAGATCGAGCGCCAGCCCGCAAGGGTGAGCAGCAGGCCACCGACCAGCGGCGCCACCGCCGGCGCAATGCCGAAGATCATCATCACCCGCGACAGCAGGCGCTGGGCGTGCTCGCCGTCGTGAAGGTCGCGGATCACCGCACGACCCACGACCATGCCGGCCCCGCCGCTGAGCCCCTGCAGCGCCCGGCCGGCCCACAGCCATTCGATCGATGGCGCGAGCGCACACAGGCCGGAGGCGAGCGCGAACAACAAGGTGGAACCAATCAGCACGCGCCGGCGGCCGAAGCGGTCTGCCAGCGCCCCATGCCACAGCACCATGAAGGAGAAGGTCGCCATGTAGGCGGTCAGCGTCTGCTGGATCTCGACCCGGCTGGCGCCGAGCGCGGCGCCCATCGCGGGGAAGGCCGGCAGGTAGGTGTCGATCGCGAACGGGCCGATCGCGGCCAGGGCGGCCAGCACCACGGCCAGCCAGGGGGAGGTCGAGGGCATCGGTCGTGTCCGTCAGTCGAGCCGGCCCGGGATGGCAGGGCCGTGCGCGGATCGCTCAGGGTGCATCCAGCCCCCGTCGGTACTGGATCGCCTCGGCCACGTGCGCCGCACCGGGGCGCGCCGCACCGGCGAGGTCGGCCAGGGTGCGTGCGACCCGGAGCACGCGGTGATACGCCCGCGCCGACAGGTTCAACCGCTCCATGGCCTGCTGCAGCAGGGCCGCCCCGGGTTCGTCGGGCGCACAGAGCTCGCCGACCCGGCCGGGCTCGAGGCGGGCATTGGGCACGGCCTGGCGATCGAGCTGAGCGGCGCGGGCTCGGGCCACACGCTCCCGCACTGCCGCGCTGGTCTCGCCCGGCGGTGCGTCCGCGAGGTCCTCGTAGGCGACTGCCGGCACCTCGATGGTGAGGTCGATTCGGTCGAGCAAGGGACCGGACAGGCGACCGCGGTAGCGCGCGATCTGGTCCGGGGTGCACCTGCAGCTGCGCCGCGGGTGCCCCGCATACCCGCAAGGGCAGGGATTCATCGCCGCCACGAGCTGGAAGCGGGCCGGGAACTCGGCCCTTCGGCGAGCGCGCGACACCGTCACCTGGCCGGTCTCGAGCGGCTCGCGCAGCGACTCGAGCACGCGGCGGTCGAACTCGGGCAGTTCATCGAGGAAGAGCACGCCGTGATGGGCGAGGGATATCTCGCCCGGCTGCGGCGTGGCGCCCCCGCCCACCAGCGCCGCGGCAGAGGCGGAATGATGGGGCGCGCGGAACGGCCGAAGCCCCCAGCGCCCGGCGTCGAAGCCGCCCGCGAGCGAGAACACCGCGGCGCTCTCGAGCGCCTCGGCCTCGTCCATCGGCGGCAGCAGGCCCGGCAGGCGCTGCGCCAGCATCGACTTGCCGGTACCCGGCGGACCGAACATCAGCAACGAATGCCCTCCTGCCGCCGCCACCTCGAGCGAGCGCCGCGCCTGCAGCTGGCCGCGCACGTCGGCCAGATCGGGCGCACAGCCTGGGGCGTCCGGCCTTCCCGCCAGCGGATGCGACGCCAGCGCCGCATGGCCGTTGAGGTGGGCACAGACGGACAGCAGGCTGTCGGCCGGCAGCACGTCCACGCCCCGCGCCAGCGCGGCCTCGTCGGCGTTGTGCCGCGGCACGATCAGGCTGCGGCCGGCGCGCCCGGCCGCCA